>JABMNN010000070.1 GCA_013204545.1 Chloroflexota bacterium
AATCTTGACAGCACAATTCCCTCTGAGGCATAGGCGTTCAAGATCATTTCCGGGGTGAGCTGATCACTCAGCCGGTATTCAGTTTGTCCCCCTCTACCAGCTTGATGCTGAGCTCCTGGTAGGAATCTAGGGTGCGATGTCGCCTCGACCAACACAGAGTTAGCCCCGCGTGCCACGCGAATTTCATGCAGGTCGCCAAACAAAATCAGGCGACTATCGGCGATCAAAGCGACACGTTCACTCATTTCTTCAACATCAGAGAGCACGTGCGTGCTAAAAATCACTGTCGCACCACGGTTCTGTTCAATAGCTAACATCTCTTTCATCAACTGAACATTGAGTGGGTCGAGACCTGAAAATGGCTCATCGAGAATAATTAGATCAGGTTGATGAATAAGAGAAGCTACGAACTGAACCAGTTGAGTCATCCCGCGTGAAAGCCCCTCGACTTTCTTGTCCCTGTGCTCATAGAGACCGACTCGATGAAGTAGTTCCAGTCCTCGGTCCAACGCGTCCGTCTTCGATAATCCTCGGAGACGGCCCAAGTACCGAAGAATGTTCGAAACTTTCTCTTTCCGAAGTAATCCACGTTCCTCCGGTAGATACCCTACCCGTGGCATCGCATCGGTCGCGCTCAAGCCATTGAGAAGTCTGATTTCACCAGCATCCTGCCGGAGTATTCCAAGCGCTGTCCGAATAGTGGTCGTCTTACCAGATCCGTTCGGACCTAGAAAGCCAAAAACCTCGCCTTCATCGACTGTGAACGAAATATCGTTCACCACCGTTTTGTCGCCAAAACGTTTGGTCAGGCCCTCTATTTCGAGCGCATACGCCATAAAACCAGTCCAGAGATATTTACGCGGGTAGATCGGTTAAGCAATTTCTTTCATCACACGATCGAGAGCTGAAATAGCGAACTCATAGTCATCTCCAGACACGCCGTAATGAGTCACGATGCGAAGATCCGAATCACCACCATTGATATATACGCCCTCTTCTTTGAGTCTGGCGGCAATTTCGTTGCCCGTGTGCGTTGGAACTCCAAACCGGATAATATTTGTTTGGATGTGTTCCGGATCGACCGATATTCCCTTAATCTCGGTCATACGCGATGCAATATGCCGTGCATGATCATGATCTTCCTGCAATCGATCGATCATCGAGTCGAGTGCGACCAAACCGGCGGCAGCAACGATTCCGACCTGTCGCATGCCCGATCCGAGCATCTTGCGCCATCGATCAGCTTCCTGAACGAAATCTTTTGAACCCACGACAATCGATCCAATCGGGCACGCAAGTCCCTTTGAGAGACAGAATGTTGCCGTATCGACGTGTTTAGTCAAATCCGAAGCTGGAACACCAAGTGCTACAGCAGCGTTGAAAATCCGCGCCCCGTCGAGATGCACATTCAAGCCTTTTTGATGCCCGGAATCTGCCATCGCCTTCATCTGATCTGAATTCAACGCTCGACCGCTTGAAGCGTTGTGGGTGTTCTCGATTGTCAACAGGCGAGTTGGAGCTTTGTGATAATCTCGAGGCTTCACAGCCGCTTGAATGAGATCAGGTTCTAGAAAGCCAAACTGGTCGGTCTTGATTGGATACAGCACAACACTGCCCAGCACCATTGTGCCCCCGGCTTCGCTGTTCATGATGTGGCACTGATCACCAACAAGCACTTCATCACCACGCTGTGCCTGCGCAAGTACCGCCACCAAGTTGCCTTGAGTACCTGAGGAAACGAACAGACCCGCTTCTTTTCCGAGCATGTCCGCAGCGCGTTGCTGCAGCTCGTTGACTGTGGGGTCATCTCCGTAAACGTCGTCGCCGAGTTCGGCCTCGTACATAGCCTTTCGCATCTCAGGGCTTGGGTGTGTGACAGTGTCACTCCGCAGGTCAACTCGTATCATGTCGATGGTTCTCCACCATAAAATAGTGCTTACTCTGATATTGATATCGCCCGCAGATTCTATCTGCAAGACGGCTACACGCATACGGTCCGAACGTATACTTGAAATCGAATTCCAATATAGGCATACCGTTCGGATGCAACCATGATCAATACAGAATGACAATCGTGTCCACCGACAAATCCAGCAAATCAGCCGTGAAACGTCGATCGAAACTGGCAGATCCACTTCCGTGGATCATCATGTTAGCTGCGTTGATTCTCGACCAGCTAACGAAGTGGACAGTAGTCGAAAATCTGGCAGTTGGCGAGTCGTGGCCTACGTCAGGTTTCTTTCGCTTCACTCACGCATGGAATACCGGCACAGCCTTCTCGTTATTTCAGGGACAAGGGGACATTCTTACGTGGGTTTCACTTGGTGCCGTCGCCGTACTGGGGTGGATCTACAGGTCAATAGACAATCCTCCATGGGTGCTTCGGATCGCATTTGGACTCCAATTTGGCGGAGCGATTGGGAATATTGTTGACCGAATACGATTGGGGCATGTGACAGATTTCTTCGACGTCGGCCCTTGGCCTGTGTTCAACATCGCCGATTCGTCTATCGTCATAGGGATCGGTTTGATGATTTATTACTTCTGGTTCCTCGACGAAGGTTCGAAGCGACGCGAGGATTCTGAGGAACAACCAGCAGAGCCGATCATCAGTTCCGACGCGAACGCGTCACTAGATACGTCCGAATAGATTGTTGGATTTACATTGATTGATTTCACAGTTTCTGACGAACAGTCTGGACTACGGCTAGATGTGTTCCTGACAGAAAACTGGGAACATGCCCAGTCTAGATCGAACGTTCAACGGGCGATAAAAGCCGGTGAAGTTTCTCTCGATGGACGTGTTATTTCTCGCGTCTCGGTCAAACTCAGCGAACGCCAAACCGTTCAGATTGCTACAGTTGAAAACTCGGTTCTCGACACGGTCGTTCCCACTAATATTCAGCTGAACGTCGTGTACGAGGACGTGGATATCGCAGTAATCGACAAGCCGGTTGGTATGACAGTTCACCCGGGCGCCGGTCATGTGAGCGACACTCTGGTGAATGCGGCTGTTTACAGGTGGCCGCTGATACTAGGAATTGGGGAAGCTGATCGTCCCGGCATCGTACACCGTCTCGATCGAGACACCAGCGGTCTCATGGTCATAGCTCTCAGTGAGCGAGCCTACACGCGTCTATCGGAAATGATTCGTAACAGGGAAATAACCCGGATTTACTCAGCGCTAGTATATGGCACCCCGAAGCCACCTCAGGGCGTGATCGACGCGCCGATCGGGCGCGATCGTCATAACCGTATTCGGCAGGCAATAAGTGAAGATGGTCGACCGTCGCGCACTCACTACAGAGTAGATTATCTACTAGGTGATTTCACCTTTCTGGAAATTCGGCTCGAAACCGGACGAATGCACCAAATACGAGTGCACATGGATGCAATCGGTCACCCAGTCCTAGGCGATCAAACCTATGGGAGACGTAAAAATCTGCCTAATCTTAATCGTCAATTTCTACATGCCTCTAAGCTTGAGTTCAAGCACCCAATATCGAACGAACATATTTCGATCATGTCCGAGCTGCCCGGCGATCTACAATCGGTGCTCAAATACCTAAAATAACCCGTCGTGCTCCACGTTTCATTTCTTCTGCTGCCAGTCGCTGCTAAAGTTTTTCTATGACTAGTCCAATCTCTCCTGTTCGTGTTCGCTACGCACCTAGCCCAACCGGCATCCCACACATCGGAAACATTCGTACCGCCCTCTTCTGCTGGGTACTCGCCCAACAGACAAACGGTCAGTTCATTGTTCGTATCGAAGACACTGATAGATCCCGATACGACGCCGACGCCGAAAAGGCGATATTTGAATCTCTGGAATGGCTAGGACTCACATTTGACGAAGGTCCTAGAAAAGGTGGACCGCACGCGCCATACGTACAGTCGGAGCGTCAGCAAACGTACGTCGACACCGCATTACAGCTCGTTAAATCAGGTCACGCTTATTTCGATGACACAACTCCGGAGCAACTTCATGCGCTACGGGAGCGACAGCGCGCAGCTAAGCAGCCTCCAAGGTACGACGGGCGAGGTCGACATCGTAGTCCTGAGGAAATCGAGGAGTCTCGAAAAGAGGGGCTTCCGATCACAATTCGCCTGAGGGTACCCGACCATGGTTCGGTTTCGTTCGTCGACGCCGTTCGAGGCAAGATCACGTTTGAGTTAAAAGAGTTAGATGATTTCGTAATATTGAAATCGGATCAAATGCCGACCTACCATCTAGCCCACGTTCTCGACGATCGAGCGATGGGTGTGACCCACGTGATACGCGGAGACGAATGGATATCAAGCACGCCACGACATCTGTTGATTCATCAAGCTCTTGGCATTGAGCCACCAGCCTATGTCCACGTGCCGCTTATTCTTGGAAAAGACAAAACTAAACTCAGTAAGCGGCACGGTGCCACTTCTGCCCTTGAATATCGCGACCAAGGGTTCTTGGTAGATGCTGTGTTCAATTTCATCTGCCTGCTTGGTTGGTCACCCGGCGATGACACCGAAGTTATGACCCGTGAAGAAATCATCCGTCGGTTCAGCATCGACCGGATAAACGATTCACCGGCAATCTTCGACGTAGAAAAGCTCGAATGGATGAACGGTGTATATATCCGCAACATGGATGAAGATTCGCTTATGACCGAGTTACTCCCTTTCATGGAGCGAGAAGAGGCCGAGGGCGGACTTCCCGATTCAGTTGCTCGACCGATAGATCGCATATACCTCAAACGTCTTCTACCGCTCGTTCACGAGCGATTGAAGTTACTGACCGAAGGCACTGAAACTTTAGACTGCTTCTTCGCCGACAATGTGAAGCCAGAGGCCGAAGACCTACCCGGTCGAAATATGGACATACCGATGACAGAACAAGCTCTTGAATCGGCTCTAAAACTTTGTAAGTCCGTATCGCCTTTCGAGCCTGAACATCTCGAAGCCGAGTATCGCGCACTGGCTGAAAATATCGAGATGAAGCCGGGACAACTCTTCTCGCCGATTCGTGTTGCAATAACAGGGAAGGCATTCGCCCCACCGTTATTCGACACGATGTCGGCAATCGGTCAAGACCGGTGTGTTGAGCGACTCCAAAATGCGCTTATGATTATTGGATCAATCGAGACACCTCGTCCCGATTAATAGATTCGATTAGATTTTCTGTTTGACCTTGCACTGGGCTACTACCTATACTTGAAAGTAGCGCATCTGCTTTTCAGATGAATATTTTCTGGTCACGTGTTGCACGTTACCCAAATTACGAATTAGGATCACCGTTGGTAGAACTACGAATCAACGAAGGTGAGAGCTTTGAAGGCTTTCTCCGACGCTTCACAAAGCGTGTACAGCAGGAATCGATCATATCTGAGGCTCGGCGCCGTCAGCACTTCGAGTCCCCAAGCATCGTTCGCAAGAAAACTGCTGCAGCGAAGTACCGCAAGAGCGTCAAGGCGACACTAAAAGCAATGTAATCGAATTCAGAGAACATCAATTGGTTCTCGGTTCGATTGTGATAACACCTCGGTAAATTGTCCGGGGTGTTTTTGTTTGTCGAGAAATAAGCCGCATAGCCTATAACTCGTACCCGAAGGAATGAAGCTTGTGAGATCTGGTGAAATTTCACATTAGGTTAACAAATATCCCAACGATTACCGTGATTTTGTGGTCGGGAGAGGTGACAATAGATATTCGGCTCTAGAGTCGAGGAATTTCTCGGCACAAATGCCTCAACGGAGCAATTAAGTTGAAGTTTGGAATCGTTGTCTTCCCAGGTACTTGGAGCGAAAAAGACACTCATTATGCAGTGAATGGTGTCTTAGGTCAGGATGCGGAGTACATCTGGCATGGAGATGGGCAACTTGATCAATACGACGCAATTGTGTTACCTGGTGGATTCTCATACGGTGACTTTCTCAGATGTGGAGCGATCGCGCGATTCTCACCTGTGATGGAAGCGGTACGTGAGTTCGCTAATCGTGGCGGTCCGGTACTCGGGATCTGCAACGGTTTCCAAGTTCTCTGTGAATCCGGCTTACTTCCCGGTGTACTCATGCGAAATGACCACCTTGAGTTTCGTTGTATCTGGACTGATCTCAAAGTCGAAAATGCCTCGACGATGTTCACCTCTGCAGCGGCAGATGGTCAAACGCTTCATATTCCCATGTCACATGGTGAAGGCAACTATCAGGCTGATGAAGCAACGATTGAACAACTCGAAGGCAACGGGCAGGTCGTTTTCCGTTATGCCGACGCCGCAGGCAACGTGACATCCGAGATCAACCCCAACGGGTCGATCAACAATATTGCCGGAATTGTGAACGACCGTGGCAACGTTATGGGTATGATGCCTCACCCAGAGAAAGCCAGCGAAAAACTTATCGGCGGAGACGATGGAAACATAATTTTCAACTCGATGATCGAAAACATCGTCAGCTCATTTGCGTAGCCGCTACTCCAGATATTATCCAAAGCAACTCAGCGAACGGGACGAATCAACCACATGACGGTAAGCAAGGAAACACTCGACGAAATCGCTCTTAGTCGATCTGAATACGAAGCGATTGTCGAACGATTAGGCAGAGAGCCAGAACCGCTTGAGCTTGGTTTATTCGGTGCATTATGGTCCGAGCACTGCGGATACAAGCACACGAAAGCGCTCCTTCGCACCCTGCCGTCTTCGTCAAAGCGTCTATTGGTGGCTCCCGGAGCAGAGAATGCCGGTGTCATCGACCTAGGTGATGGTCTTGCTGTTGCATTCAAAATTGAGTCACACAACCACCCATCAGCGATTGAGCCGTTCGAAGGAGCGGCCACAGGTGTCGGCGGGATTATTCGAGACATATTTGCGATGGGTGCCCGACCAATCGCCTTACTCAACTCTCTTCGATTCGGTCAACCCGACAACGCACGTACCCGCTACTTGCTGAACGGTGTAATTGGTGGAATATCTTCGTACGGTAACTGCATCGGGATTCCTGATGTCGGCGGCGAAATTTTCTTCTCGGACGCCTACAAGGGCAACCCACTAGTGAACGCCATGTGCATTGGCCTCATCGAGGATGGGAAAATGGCGAGTGCTTCGGCCAAAGAACCGGGCGACTTGCTTTTGTTAGTCGGTGCCGACACCGGGCGAGACGGTATACATGGAGCTTCTGGCCTTGCATCACGGTCATTCGAAGATCAGGCCGAAATGCGGTCAGCCGTTCAGGTTGGAAACCCTTTCCTTGAGAAAGTATTGATCGAGGCATGCCTTGAGGCATTAGATTTGCCTGGAGTAGTCGGACTGCAAGATTGTGGCGCAGCTGGGATCACGTCAGCCGCGATCGAGATGGCTGAGCGCTCAGGTATGGGCCTAAAACTGCTGATCGATGAAGTGCCTCGCCGTGAAGAAGGCATGACTCCATACGAGGTCATGCTTTCGGAATCTCAAGAACGAATGCTTCTCGCCGTCACACCTGGAAAAGAAGGTCCTGTACTCGACCTGTTCGAGAAGTGGGATCTCGATGCCACGATTATTGGTGAATTCGAGTTGGGCGAAAATGTACGAATTTTCGATAACGGAGTTGAACTAACCTCGACTCCGGTCATTATTCTCACAGACGCTCCAGAATACAAGTTCATTAGCGTGAAGCCAGAGTGGTTGACGGTTCTACAAAACGCCGACCTTTCAGCAGTTCCTGTTCCTTCAGAGTCACCCGCCAGTGTTCTTTTGAAGATGCTGGCGGCGCCTAATATCGCTTCTCGTTTCCCTATATTTCGTCAGTATGACTACCACGTACAGACGAACACCGTGGTTGAGCCGGGTGGTGATGCAGCGGTACTACGCCTAAAAGGGTCTAAGCGAGGTATCGCCTTATCCACTGATTGCAATGGCAGGATTTGCTATCTAGACCCAGAAGTCGGCACAGCCATCGCAGTCGCGGAAGCATGTCGGAATCTGTCAGTGACCGGTGCTGTGCCTGTTGCGCTTACTGATGGACTCAACTTCGGAAACCCTGAAACCCCCGACGTGCAATTCCAGTTGAACGAGTCGATTGCCGGCATGAGCCGGGCAGCGGAAGCATTCGGTATCCCGATCGTTAGCGGAAATGCCAGCATGTATAACCAGTCAGCAGGAAAAGATATATACCCGACCCCAATCATCGGGTCACTTGGATTGCTCGAAGACGTAGAAAAACACTCGACTGCAGGGTTTAAGTCCAAAGGTGATGTGATTGTCCTGCTGGGTACCGACTCGGTGTGGGATGACATCGACGGGCTTGCTGGCAGTGAATATCTAGACTTTATCCACCGCAAAGTCGAAGGTCAGCCAAAACTTGATCTCGAGCTTGAAATTCGAACTCAGGCCGCCTGCAGAGAAGCCATTGCTAGTGGACTTGTAGCTTCTGCACACGATGTATCTGATGGCGGAGTTGCAATTGCGATAGCGGAGAGCGCGGTCATTGGTGGTATCGGCGCCACGATCACTGAAGGACCTGGTGACCGCTGGGATGCAGCAATGTTCGGCGAATCACAGTCGAGAATCCTCCTAAGTGTCTCGCAGGAAAACCTGAAAAAACTTGAAGCTGTCACAGGCTTCAGTAACGTGCCGATGACCGTCATCGGAACGGTTGGTGGCGACTCACTGTCGTTCGGCGACTCGATTTCAGTCCCATTAGCAGAAGCTGACAATGCCTGGAAAAACGGCTTCAGCCTCGCCACTTCCGACTAAGTAAACATTGGCGACTCCAACCACCACCACTGCTTCATCTCTGATAGAACGCTACGACGGACTATTCTTCGATTCGTTTGGCGTACTAGTAGACGGAGTGGATGCTTTACCCGGAGCCGCTGAGCTTGTGAGTCGAATGAACGGCGATGACGTCAACTATTTTATCGTCACCAACGATGCATCAGTATCCCTTGAGTCGCGTGTCATGACCTTTGCCGCTAATGGGTTAGATATCCCAAAGGAGCGAATTATCAACTCGGGCTCATTGATCGCTGGTTATTTCAGTGAAAATGATCTTCAGTGCGCACCGACGTTAGTCCTTGGACCTCAGGACGTCAAGGACTACACGACAGCCGCTGGTGCGACGCTGGTCAACTTGGGTGGCGATGTCGAGCCGGACGTAGTAGTGCTTGGTCACAGCGGTCCTCATGACTGGGAATCGACCTTAGAAAAGCTTCTTACGCTATTCAGTCGAAGATTTCAGGAAAAACACCCGGTTCGACTCGTTCTACCCAATCCAGATTTCATCTATCCGAACGGCCCTGGAGTATTCGGATTTGGTGCAGCGGCGTTCGTAAATTTATTGGAGCAGGCCATGAAGCGACTTCACGGATCACACGAGTCATTAATAGCAGTGAAGTTAGGCAAGCCATACTCGCCTATCTTCACTGCTGCCGTCGAACGTGCTGGTACAAACAACGTTGTGATGATTGGTGATCAGCTTGAAACCGACATCACAGGTGCTAATAATGCGGGTATCGATTCTGCTGTTGTTACGACGGGAATCAATCGAAGATCCACACCGGACGAGTTCGAACACGTTACCGATATGTTAACTCCTCGGTATATTCTTGCTTCTCTCGTATAAAATTAGACAACAGCTTCGTTACTCAAATCCACGCCAATGCTCTTGCACTCGCGTTTTCATGTAGTTCTTACTCCCGCAAAAGATGCCAACTTACGTATATAAGTGCGCTGACCACGGTCACGTTTTTGAATTAATCCAAAAGTTCACAGACGAGTCAGGTGCTAATTGCCCAACTTGCGGCAGTGAGTCAACTCGTCAGATATTGGCACCGACCGTTATCTACAAAGGTTCAGGCTTCTACACCACAGATTATGGATCTGGTTCCAGTTCTGCTTCCAAACCCACCACCGGGGCGAACGGTAGTTCCTCTGATAGCTCTAGCAGCACCAGTAGTTCTTCTGCCGACTCAGGATCGTCGAGCAGTACGAACTCTGAGCCTAAGTCGAAAAACAGCGGCGATGACAGTTCCAATTCGCATAACGGAACTAGCCACTCGCACGGCGCTGGCAGCCATACTCACTAAATCCAGCGAACACACTTATGCGTGCCGTAATCCAACGGGTTAATCGAGCGTCAGTTAGCGTTTCAGGCGAGCTTATGGGTTTGATAGATCACGGGCTCTGCCTGCTGATAGGAATCAAACACGACGACACCGAAGACGATCTCAAGTACATCGTCGATAAAACGCTGAACATGCGAATTTTCCCTGAAGAATCAGGTGATTCGGGATTCGATCAATCGGTACTGGATGTTGGTGGCGGCCTGTTGCTTGTCAGTCAATTCACCCTATATGCGACCACACGAAAAGGTCGACGTCCAGGATTCATCGAAGCCGCTCGACCTGAGCAAGCCGGCCTAATGTTTGATCAACTAGTCGAGTCGTTTCGGCTGAGTAGCGGACTTCGGGTCGAAACTGGCGTATTTGGAGCATCGATGAAGGTCGACATAGAAAACGCTGGACCGGTCACGATCATTCTCGACTCTGAAGACAGAAATACGCCGCGCCGCAGTGAATAGCGCATGACAAATCCTATGTGTTCTACTGGGGCTACCAGATGGCAATGGCCCATTCATGAACTACAACCTGAGTTGGTTGTGGAATGAGTTAAGGCTCTATTCGGGCAGTCGATTCGACAGAGGGCGCAAATTCCATGGCGAATGGGTCGCAGCGATTTGCGTGGCCTGCGCCGACTGCTGCTCAAGAAGCAATTCGATCACGTTATGATTTGAATGCAACGAACACTAAGTGCATTATTACGATGACAGCCAAATTTCGATTTCAGGCGTGCTTCGTTTCGTAATCGAGCGAAATATCGAGCGCTCGAACCGAATGAGTTAGTGCACCGATGGAAATGATGTCCACACCACTTCGGGCGACCTCAGCCACGTTTTCCAAAGTGATGCCTCCTGAAGCTTCAACGACACAATCGGCAGCAATCTGGTCAACCGCTTTGCGCATCTCTTCAGGCGACATGTTGTCGAGCATCACAATATCAGCACCAGCGGAAACAGCCGCAAACGCCGCCTCTATCGTTTCGACCTCGACTTCGATCTTCACTGTATGCGGGGCTCGAGCGCGTGCTCGCTTTATTGCCTGACCTAGACTCACACCTTCACCTGCCAGAGCGGCTAAATGATTGTCTTTTATCAGAACACCATCGGTAAGATTCATACGGTGATTGCGGCCACCACCAATCGACACGGAATATTTGTCTAGCAGCCGTAGCCCGGGAACCGTCTTTCGCGTGTCGGTTATTGACGCAGTGGTACCCTCAACCGCTTGGACGTACAGGTCAGTCAATGTGGCGATACCGCTCATTCGCTGTAGGAAGTTCAGCGCAGTTCGCTCTGCCGAGAGGATTGATGCCATTGATCCTGAAATTGTGGCAACGACTTCACCGCCTTCAACCCGATCGCCATCGAGCAGTTTCTTAATAAACACGAGCTTCGGGTCCACCCTGCGGAACGCGGCTGCCGCCACATCAAGGCCGGCAAGTATTCCTGGTTCATGTGGAACGAGAGATGCCCTCGCTTCCAAGTGAGGTGGAATCAAAGCAGACGTAGTGACGTCGGCTCCAATTGCATCCTCATCCAGTGCACGATCAACAAACACATCAAGTTCGCGCTGGGTAATATACATGCCGGTTCTCTAGGAATATGTGGGAGTTTTGGTAAATGTACTAACCGGCGATTTCGAGCATGCGCTCGAGGGCGATCAAGGCGTTTCGCCGAGTTTCTGGTTCGACTTCGATACGGTTAATCGCCAGACCTGCCATGATGCCTTCGAGAACCCACAACACGTATGCCGGGTGGATTCGATACATCGTGGCACATGGGCAAACAATTGGATCCAGACAGAAAATGTCCTTGTCAGGATTCTCTGCAGCCAGTCGGCGAACCATGCTGATTTCAGTACCAACACCCCACGATGTTCCAGTAGGTGCTTTGGATATCTCGTCTAGGATAAATTCGGTTGAGCCGTACATGTCGGCTGCGGCAACAACTTCCTGCGTACATTCCGGGTGAACAATAATCGTCGTTTCCGAATTTCGCTCGCGAGCAGCTTTGATATGGTCAACAGTGAAACGAGTATGAACGGAGCAATGACCCTGCCAGAGAAGTACCTTTGCATGTTTGATTTCATCTTCAGATAAACCACCCATTGGCAGGAATGGGTTCCATACGACCATATCTTCTTCTGAAATGCCTTTGGCGAGAGCAGTATTTCGACCAAGGTGTTGGTCTGGAAGGAACAGGATTTTCTCACCCCGTTCCAGAGCCCAATCGAACGCTCTGTCGGCATTCGACGAAGTGCACACCAACCCGCCGTTCTTACCACAGTGGGCTTTGATCGCTGCAGCTGAATTCATATAGGTGATCGGGATAACGTTCTCAGTAGTACCGAGAACCGATTCGATATCATCCCAACAATCAGTGACGTCGGATGCGGTGGCCATATCAGCCATAGAGCAGCCTGCAGCCATGTTTGGAAGCAGTATGTTTTGATCACTTGAAGTGAGAATGTCGGCGGTTTCGGCCATGAAGTGAACACCACAGAAGATGATCCACTTGGCATCCTTCGTCTCTGCGGCAATTTTCGACAGCTTGTACGAATCACCTGTGAAATCAGCGTACTTAATTACGTCATCTCGTTGGTAGTGATGTGCGAGCACAACAGCTTTGCTACCAATCTCTTTGCGAGCGAATTCGATGCCTTCTGCGATCTCTTCAGGAGTCAACTTCAGGTAACGGGTCGGCACTTTCTGCCAACGAACACCTGCTTGAAATTCTTCTTCAAGGGTTTTAGTTCGCAAGTTGCCGTCAGTCTGGCAGAAAGCCGACTGTTCCAATTCGGTAATCGGAATTGTGGTCCGCTTTGTGAACACAGTCGTCATGCGACCGGTACCTTTTCCTTTATCACCGCTGATCCAACTGTTACCAATTCTGATTCAAGCGACCACGGTGAACTATCTTTTATCTCAACCTGAACAATCTGACCGGGCAGAGGTTCTAAATTGCCGCGATCAACTAACACGTTTAAGTAAATCAGTTTATCGCTTCGGCTACGCCCGTGTAGTTTATCTCGTTTACGACCTTCGACAAGTACGTCAAATTTAGCGCCAATGAGTTTTGCGTTGTTTTTGCTTTGAATTTCCCGCTGGAACTCGTCGACTGTCGCTTTACGAGCCTTCTGACATCGCGATCAACATCGTCTGTCATTTTACGAGATGCGAACGTTCCTTCTCGGTATGAATACTCAGATGTATGAACCTTCGCAAATTCAACAGACCGAAGAATGTCCATAGATCGCTCAAACTGAGCGTCTGTCTCTCCAGTGAAACCGACGATGAGATCGGTTGTAAGGGTGATATCGGGGATTATTTCTTTGATCTGGGCGATTTTGTCGAGATACTGCCCGCTGGTGTAACCGCGACGCATATTTGCCAAGATCGTGTCATCGCCAGCCTGGAACGGCAGATTGATCATCTCACAGACCTTTGGAAGATCTCGTATTACCTCCAGAATTCGTATCGACATATCGTTGGGATGAGACGTCTGGAATCTAATTCGTTCGAGCCCATCGATTTCGTGAACCTGCTCCATCAAATCAGCGAGATCGACCCGAGGTCGAAGGTCATGTCCATATGAGTCGACATTCTGTCCAAGGAGCGTGATGTCTTTCACACCACGTGCAACCATCATCTCAGCTTCATGAACGATATCGAAACTTGAGCGGCTATTTTCCCGCCCCCTCCGATATGGAATGATGCAAAACGTACAAAATTTGTCACAGCCGTGGACTATCGGAATAAATGACGCAATGTTGGGATTTTCAGGCACCGCTCCACTCAGGCATCCTTCGGGATCGAGACCATGCCGCATCCCGGCAGTTTCGAGTATCGGTTCGAATTCCTGTGGACGTGCCCAAACGTCGACGTACGGGAAGCGTCGCTTGAGTTCTCTCTGCTCTGGACCGACCATACACCCCATCACGGCGATCATTCGTTCGTCATTGCCCTTCATCCTTTTGCCGAGTCGCCCCAGTAATCCTGTAGCTGTGTCTTCGGCAGATTGGCGGACGACGCAAGTGTTCAACACAACGACATCGGCATTTGCGATATCGGCGGTCGGTTCGAATCCCATATTTGAAAATCCGCTGGACAAGCGCTCAGAATCAGATGTATTCATCTGGCAACCGACTGTCCAAACATGATAACTAGGCAATTTTGAGGAGATGGGAACCCGAATTACTGGCCGATCGCTTTGAAACATCCAGCCCGAACTCGACTTGGTAAATAATTTATCCAGCAGTTAACGTATTAGGATATAGCGACTACCTCCCATGCACCAGAATCAAACCGCCAGAGTTATGGTTCAGCCAGTTATCATCTAGCATCGTCGTTGTCGATCCATTGGTCAGCGATTTTCACACCGGCGATCACAATACGGGTATGTCGTAATCCACAGAAGTCCTAACAACGGAGTAATAAAACCAGTGCCAGAACAAGTGAATGTCGGACTGATCGGATGTGGGTCGATGGGATCGGAATTGGCACGGGCTGTCCATCGCAAAGAAGCCGGTTCTGCACGAATTATTGGGCTCTTCGATGAATACCATCTTGGACGCGAGACACTTGCCAAAGAACTGGCTTTCGGGGCAGATTCTGAACCCATTCAAGTTGATACAGTCGTCGAATTGGTGAGCCTGCCTAATCTCGATCTTGTGATCGAGTGTGCGTCTCAGGCAGCAGTAGTAGCACACTCTGAAACGGTGCTTAACGCGGGTATATCGTTGCTAGTGATGAGTTCTGGTGCGTTGATATTGCCCGGTTTTATGCGCAAAGTTTCAGCCGCTGCCCACGAATCCGGAGCAACAATCTACATTCCATCTGGGGCAGTAGGCGGGATAGATGCACTTAGGGCGTCGAAGGCGCTTCTCGAAGAAGTGACTATCGTCTCAACAAAAAAACCTACATCTCTCAGTGGCGCACCCGGGTTCGCCGAATGGGAGAACAAGGAGATCACTGAACCAACGGTTATTTTCGAAGGTTCAGCTATTGAAGCGGTCGGACTATTCCCTGCAAATGTCAATGTTGCGGCAACTGTGAGCCTAGCGGGAATCGGGCCGGACGCTACTAAAGTCAGGGTAATTGCCGACCCAAACTCTCCCGGCAACGTCCATGAAATCAATGCGGTGAGCAAAGCCGGAAAGTTCTCGTTCAGGTTCGAAAACATGCCACATGAAACGAACCCAAAGACGAGCTTTCTGGCAGTTTTAGCGGCGATCGAAACACTTCGTTCAATTTGCGAACCTGGGCTGAGAATCGGAACGTAGGATCACTCACTAATTGGTGGTTAAAGATTTAACACTGCAGTTTTTCGACTGACCAAATAGCACGCACCAGTGATCGTTATTGCCACGCAATGATTTTCACCGCAATTATCCGTACTGCATTCATTGTTTCAAATGCGGTACGGATGGCGGCACAAAAGTAAAATGGCGGAGGGTGCGGGAGTCGAACCCGCGAGGAGGCTTTACACCACCAACCCGCTTAGCAGGCGGGCGCACTAGGCCACTATGCGAACCCTCCGCGTAAAATGTGCCAATGTGAACATCTTCAATATATATTCTCTCCCCTCAGACGGCAAAGAAGATATTCATGATTCTTGATGGTTATCGAACATAATCTCCAAGCTAAGCCTGATTTCTTCCCGCTCACTTGATGAGACGGCGTTTCAACAGGAAGATCGCGACCGGCCAAATCACCGCCGTCAATGCGACCATGTATAGCGCTGCCCAGAGATGTGACCACGCAAGATGTCCAAGGGCAAATCCACGAGCGATGTGGACTGCAGATGTAAGCGGCATCGCCCAAGCGATAGGCTCGACCCAGTTGGGAAGGATCGAAATCGGGAAGAACGAACCGGAGAAAAAAACATCGGCGATGCAACCAACGTGAACACCAATGTCAAAAAGGTTGTGTGTGGTGCCACAGCAGAGAACAGGAATCCCAGTGCGCCGAACGTGGTTCCCACCATGATTGCAGGAATCAATATGCCAATAGCTTCCCAGTGGTTAATCCAGCAGAACATTGCTGCCACGGTAGCTGTTCCAACAACTGTCATGACCGATCTCGTCACAGCCCACAAAATATCTCCCATAGTGATTTCCGTGATGGTAATCGGAGTTGTCAGAGCAGTCTCATAAACGTCGTTGTCTAATCGGTTATACGCGTTCCACGACGTTTCGAATAGCGCATGAAACATCGCATTTCCCATGATCAAACCAGGCGCCATAAACTCTGCGTACGATGGAGCACCTTCGACTTCATGCACAAGCTTTCCTACACCGAACCCGACGGCAACTAAAATAATTACTGGTTCAACGAGCACCCACGTGATAATAAATTTCCAGTAACGCACGAACGAGACTGCATGACGAAGCCACAGACCAGTGACACTCCGACGCCTGATACCCGGAGTTGGAATTGCTAGATTCACTATTCATCTCTCAGTTCTCGTCCTGTTATCGAAAGGAACACATCTTCAAGATTGCCTGATCTATAGGAACTTCTGACTCCTTCAACATCCGTCAATCCGGACAGATCGGGCCTATCACCGTTTACACCGGTAACACTTACTAGGGCACCAACCTCTCGGAACGACATTTCCCGCACGTTCAGATAATCCCGTACTGTTCTCAGTGATGCTGGGTCGACTCTAAGTTGAGCCACTTCTTTCGGTGCGTGCCGCTCAATCATCTGGTCGGGAGTACCTTCATCAAGGATCTTTCCGTTATCCATAATAGAAAGCCGGTCGCAGAGTATGGTCGCCTCTTCCATGTAATGAGTAGAGAGAAGCACCGTTACTCCGGCTTCTTTGAGGATCGCAAGTTCTTCCCAAACTCGGTTACGACTTTGTGGATCGAGACCCGTCGATGGTTCATCCATGACGATCACGGCTGGAGTCGTCATCATTGAGCGAGCAATGGCCAGTCGACGCTTCATTCCGCCGGAAAGTTCATATACGTTCGATTTCGATCGATCACGCAGTCCGAAAAACTCGAGCACTTCATGTGCTCGAGCCTTGGATTTCTTTCTCGATAAACCAGCAAGGAATCCATGAAGAAACAAGTTCTGGAACACGGTCAACCCGTTATCTAGGCCGTCATGTTGTGTCACAACTCCCATGACTTCTCGAACCGCGCGATTATCCTTAACAACATCGATCCCTGCGACGATAATATTTCCTGAATTCACAGGAGATAGGCCGCTGAGCATCCGCATAGTCGTGGTTTTCCCAGCGCCGTTAGGACCTAGAAGACCGTATGTTTCACCGGGTTGTACTGCGAACGAAATTCCGTCAACTGCTACGAAATCGCCGTAGAGTTTCCGAATATTATCAACGTGAATAACTGAGCCATCCGGATTCCGAACAACATCGTTTTTCTGTTGTGTTTCGTTCGTCAATTTGCATCTTCAAACGATAAGTAATGCTGGTAATTCCAGTACCGGTCAATAGCATTCAATTGTGGAACTAGCCAGATAACTCGGACGGATTACCGCTACCGGGGGTCTCGCCGATCCACACTTCCCCGCCTTCAAAGAGTTCTTTTTTCCAAATCGGAACGATCTCTTTCAGACGATCTACGAAATACAAAGCCGATTCGAACGCCGGTCGCCGGTGAACCGAACCTACTGCCACGACCATGCTCGTTTCACCGATATCGACTTTGCCAGTGCGGTGGGCAATGGCGATCTTTCCCAGCTCCCACTTGGTTCGCATTTCATCGACGATTTCGGCGATCTTATTCTCGGCCATCGGCTGATAAGCCTCGTACTCAAGATACGCAACTGTGCGACCTTCGTTCTGGTCGCGCGTAACACCGAGGAACGTCACAACCGCTCCATCAACTTCCGTCGTAACGAATTCAGTTAAAGGAGCGGGATCAAGCTCATCCGGCGAGATGAAAATCCAATCGGTAGCCGTATTGATATCACCCGAACCACCACTTACTGGAGGTATCAATGCAATTTCGTCTCCTGCGTTCACGAGATGGTCACCTTGCACGTACTCGCCGTTCAATGCCAGCATCACGTTCCTTCCCGGTTTTGGATCACTGGGCGTTGCTTTGCACGCAGCATGTACCACATCATCGACTGTCATACCTTCTACCGCATCGATGCTGACATTCCGAGTACCTGCCCGTTCATGCAACGCGGCGAAGAACAGAATGCGTATTTTTTTGTTGTTGTTCAAGAGAATTAGTTTATTGGTCGATGAAGGTTCGATATGAATCAGGGTACTTTCGTACCAGTCTACCCGGGTAAAATCAGACTCACCAGAAGTAGTGGCTTTTGCCATTAATTTGAAGCTTTACAGTTGACAGGGTCGCAAATCGCTTATGTATTGAACTCAATGCCCTTTGACCTACAACGCATTGGCAAATACAATTTTAGGTCGATCATGTTTGAACTCTGGCACGTGGCGAGAGTCGGACTACTATTTTTTTCTGCCGTCTCCTTAATTACGGCCCGGAGTGATTTCACGAATGGTTCGAATCCGTCTTAAACGTGTTGGTGGCAAGAAGCACCCGTTCTACCGAGTAGTTGTAGCTAATCAGCGAGCAGCTCGTGATGGTGCTTTTATCGAACAGATCGGCACCTACGATCCTTTCCCAAACCCGCCAGAGATTAAGCTCGACACAGAGAAGCTAAACAAGTGGATCAGTCAGGGTGCACAGCCGTCAGATTCAGTTGCGAGCCTTCTTCGGAGCGAGGGAATTCTCCCGAAGATTTCAACGGTTACTCCGGTGAAAGAAGCTGCGAAGATCGCCGCCAAACCAGCTAAGGCTGAAAGCACGGCTGCGACCGCTGTTGCAGAAGTGCCTGTAGAAGTTGAGGAGGAAGCTCCTGTCGCAGCGGTTGTGGTGGAAGACACCCCAACTGACGATTCCCCCGTCGAAGACGCAAAAGAGGAACCAACCAGTGGCTGAAGTCGGTAACGATGCAGCGTCTGAAGAATTAGATGGCGATCCAATATCGCCAGTCGCCTCAATGCGGGAGATGATTGAATACATTGCCCGTGCGCTTGCTTCGAACCCAGGAGCTGTCGCTGTTACCGAAGAGGATGATGGAGAACGTATTTTCCTCCACTTGTCGGTTGATGATCAGGACAAAGGAAAAGTAATCGGTCGAGATGGTCGAGTCGCTCAATCGATGCGCTCACTTCTCAGAGTCGCTGCTGTGAAGGCTGACACGCGCGTCAGTCTCGAAATCGACTAACTCGTCCATTTTGGCGCCATTACGATGACCGATTCAAACAATGGATCTTACAATTCGACCGAAGAACTAGTCGTCGTTGGTCGCGTCCGGCGCCCTACCGGTCTAAACGGTGCCCTTTTGGTAGAAGTGTATTCTGGACTTCCTGATCGATTTTCTGTCGGTGATCGAGTTATCGTCGACGGCAAGGAATATGAGATCATCGAAACTGGAAAGTCAGGTACCTCAGCGAAATTGAAGTTCGCCGCAATTGACTCGATTGAGAAAGCCGACCAATTCAGGGACGCAGAGTTATCAGTCCGAGCAGACGATCTCCCTGAAAACCCTCCCGGTGTTTACTACCATTACGAGATCATAGGAATTAGTGTTGAGACAGTCGATGGGCAGCAGCTAGGAACCCTAACTGAGATCATCGAGACAGGCAGCAACGACGTTTTTGTTATTACACTTGAGTCTAAAGTTGCTGAGAAAAAGCCTTCTGAAATTTTAGTGCCCGTTCTTGAAGGCGTAATTGTTAACGTCGACAAAAACACCGGCACGATGAAGATCGACCTGCCTGAGGGAATACTCTAAAGCCACTTATTTCGGTAGACTGTGCGCTCAGTTCATACGGCTCACGCTGAATCATCATGTAGAGGATGGAAGTCTGAATGTCAGGTCACTCGAAATGGAGCACGATCAAGCACAAAAAAGGTGCAGCCGACGCTAAGCGCGGTCAACTATTCACCAAGCTTGCCCGCGAAATAATGGTTGCGGCTCGATCTGGCGACGCCAACCCTGAGATGAACTTTCGTCTTCGACTAGCAATCGATAACGCTAAGTCGTTAAACATGCCGAAGGACAACATCGACCGAGCAGTTGCTCGTGGGTCAGGTGTTGGTGATGACTCAGCTGTTCTTGAAGAAATCAGCTATGAAGCATACGGACCTGGGGGGGCAGGAATTATTGTCCAAACACTTACCGACAACAAGAACCGAACTGCTGCTGAGGTTAGGGCAAAGATAACCCGCGGTGGCGGCAATCTTGCAGGCTTTGGCGCAGTTTCCTGGAATTTCGAGAGTAAGGGACTTATCACCGTAGAAATCATCGATGGAGATCCCGAAGATATTGCTCTCGAAATTGTTGATGTCGGTGCTGAAGACGTAGAAGTCGATGGCAACACGGTTCTGGTGACAGCACCATACGAGAATTTCGCTGCAGTCAGGGACAGCGTCGAGGCTCTCCCAGGAGTCAAGATCGAAAGCGGTGAAATTGCTCTCGTGCCGACCACACTCGTGCCTCTGGACGATAAGGGTGCAATGCAGACACTCAGGCTTCTCGACATATTGGAAGAGCTAGACGACGTTTCGAAGGTCTATTCAAATGGTGACTTCTCGGATGAAGTTCTTTTGAAGTACGCCGAAACCCCTTAGTTATCCGTCGAGTTGATTACACGCCGAGCAACCGGTAGGTTTCACGTGCCCCACACAGCTATTTCATGCAATAACCTGTGCAATCGGCATACATTTCAATTGCTACAAGTAATCTGATGCACTAACGCGTGTGGTTCGATTGGAGTTTCGCCCCAGTGACGACAGCGATTTGTACGACAGGGCTGACCAAGTACTATGGGGCACATCGTGGTGTTCTAGACGTCAATCTTGAAATCAAGCAGGGTGACGTTTTCGGCCTGCTGGGTCCGAACGGTGCAGGTAAAACAACGTGCATTCGAATGTTCCTCGACTTCATTCGTCCGACTTCAGGCACGATATCTGTGCTTGGCATGGACTCTCGCGCTGACTCAGTGGAAATTCGAAAACATATTGGCTATCTACCTGGTGATTTCATCACTTATGAGAAGCTGACATCAGGTGAATTACTCGAGTATTTTGTCAATCTTAGAGGTGACACTCTCACGAAGGCAAAAGTACTGGCAGATCGATTCGATCTTGATCTTTCGAGGAAAATTGGCGAGTTATCCAGAGGTAATCGGCAAAAAATTGGCCTTGTTCAGGCGTTCATGTCCAATCCTGAACTTCTAATCCTTGATGAGCCCACAACCGGGCTCGACCCACTACTTCAACAAGAATTCCACAAGCTCGTATTGGAAGAAGCCAAAGCTGGCAAAACACTATTTGTGTCTTCCCATGTGCTATCTGAAGTAGAAGTTATCTGCGATCGAGTGGGAATTATCCGCGAAGGAGCGTTGATCACCGTAGAAGAGGTTGCAGCCCTCAGGGAACGAGCGCTCACGCACGTAGCGATCGAATTCGAAAACCCTGTCTCACCATCTGATTTCGAAACCGTTGAAGGAGTGACTGAAGTTGTAGTCACAGAACACAAGATGAGTTGCAACGTGACAGGCAGTATCGACTCGCTGATCAAAGCGGTGGCGAAACACACGGTACACAAGATCGAGTCCGCACATCCCGGTTTGGAAGAAGTGTTTCTCGCCTTCTACAACGATGATGACACCGAAAAGGAGGATTATTATGCTGAGTAATATCTATCTCAAAACTCTACGAGATTCTAGAAAATCAGTCCTTTTCTACTCCATCGGCAGCATTTCGCTTGGTCTTTACGTGACCCTGTTTTACCCAACAATTCGGGACGCTACCGGCTTCGCTGAATTTCTTGACCAACTCCCGGAAGTGATGCAATCGCTCATCGGCGATGCTGAGACATACACAACCGCTGAAGGCTTCCTGAACGCTGAATTGTTTAGCTTTATGGGACCACTCGTTATTGGAATTTTCGCGATCATCGCGGGCATGACAGCGATAGCGGGTGAAGAAGAATCGCATACGCTGGATCAGCTCATGGCGAATCCGATTTCGCGGACTAATCTATTGGCGCAGAAGATTGGAGCCCTACTCACAAATCTCATGTTCTTGAGCATAGCGATGTGGGTCGGGTTGACCGGAGGTTCAATACTGGCTGGGTTCGATCTTTCAATCTCTGGCACTACGCAAGCAATTATCAGCCAGTATGCTCTTGGTGCCGTACTAGGTCTTCTCGCTCTTTCTGTAGGTGCATCGACCGGCAAAAAGGGTCTCGCTGGCGGGGTAGCAGCCGGCGTAGGGCTGGTCGGTTTTTTGCTCGACACATTTTTATCACTGGTCGACTTGCTGAATCCGGCACGGTTTATCTCAGTGTTCTACTACTTCAATAGCAACGATGTGATCCTCCACGGGATCAACGTTGTGCATTTCCTGACACTGGTAGCGATCGCTGTCACGGCAATAGCAATTTCACTTTGGAGATTCGAGAGAAGAGATCTGGCAAATTAGTATCGTTCGAAAAAAGGTGGCAGTACACTTTTACTTGCATTTCTGCTTTTACTTTATGAGATAGATCGGATTCAATTACTAAATGTGTAGAACCACCGCAGGACCGTTACTTGCGATAATCGGTGTTGCTGGTACGGCAGCCGGAGTGGGCTTGGCAGTAGTTCGCGAAAGACTCGACCGAATCTCTGACTCACGAGCGTCAAAACAAGCGGCTCAAGAAAAAGCCCAGAATTCACCAGCCTCAGAAGAATCCCGTACAGCCGAGTCGAACGATATAGACTAGCTAAGCTGCTCAACCAACTCAGCAACGCTCGACACAGGCAGCTTGCAGACATAGTTTGCACACACGTACGCAGTTGCTTTGCCGTTAACTTGAACTTTTCCTTCCAGCAACGGCGATCTGTTAGTTAAATCTGGGACTGAGCTTATACCGGCAAGAACGGTGTTCGGTGCGAACGAACTTCGCAGCTCACGTTTCATCGCAATGACAACCGGATCTGCATCATCACCGATCAACACAACTTGCTGAGAGTTTGAACGCAAGAAATCGACCGCGGCCAGCCAAGATGTGACCGACGACGGTGATTGTTCCATATACGGTATCAGCGCCTTCATCGAAGCTTCGGCTTTTGAAGCATAGTCGATGTCACCTGTGAAGATGCTCAACCGTAGGAGTGCCATAGCAGCGATGGCACCTCCAGATGGCAAGGCGTTATCGAGTACGTCTCTCGGTCGCACCAACAGTTTCGAGTGTTCAAGCGACGTGTCGTAGAATACTTCCCAATCTTGATCCCAAAAACGATTAATCATCTGATCAGCAAGCGACTGTGCCTCATCGATGTATGAATAGTCGAATGTGGCCTCATAAAGTGTCAGGAGAGCGTCGATCAGGCAGGAATGATCGTCAAGATAGCCGAGGATCCGAGCGTCGCCCTCTGATTCGTTAGTCGCCTTCCATGTGTGGAGGAGTCGACCCTGTGAGTCCTTGAGTTGATCAAGAAGAAGTCTGGCGTTCTTCTCTGCCGCAGCGATCCACTCAGAGTTTTCGAGTACAGCTCCTGCCTCGGCAAATGCTTTGAGCATCATCGAGTTCCACGAAACTAGTATTTTGTCGTCGATATCAGGCGCAATTCGCTGGGAACGAGCTTCAAGAAGAAGCCCTCTAATTCGTGTTATATCTCCGACAAGTTCGGATGACTCTCGCATAGTTCGGGAAATAAACTCCAGTCTTGATATTGGCAAATACAATATATTTGAATCTTCGAAGTTTCCTCCCTCCGTCACCCCCCAGTATGCCTTGGCAAGTTCGGCATCCGACTCGTCGAGGACGGTGTCGATCTCACCGGATGTCCAGACAAAATATTTCCCTTCGACTCCTTCGGAATCTGCATCAGATGCAGAGAAGAATCCACCAGTTGGGTGAGTCATCTCTCGCGTCACGTATTCAAGAGTTTCTTCAACTATCCTGATGAACAGTGGGGTTTTGGTGGCTTGATAGGCATGTAGATATAGTGAAACAAGTTGAGCGTTGTCGTAAAGCATCTTTTCGAAGTGAGGAACCAGCCATCGATCGTCCACCGAATATCGTGCGAATCCTCCGCCGATCTGGTCGTAAATACCACCTTGTGCCATTTTTTCGAGGGTAAGTGTGACCATATCTAGCACCTGCGAACTGCCTGTTCGTTTCCAGTACCTGAGGAGAAGTTCGTAAACCATTGGCTGCGGAAATTTCGGTGCGCCTTTACTACCTCCATGTTCAAGATCCGCTAGACCTACCAGATGAGTGAAGCTACCGAATATCAGAGAATCATCGATCGTGCCATCGATTTTTTTGGGAGTCGACTGTTCTCGAATCGTGGCTACTATCTGTTGGGAGTTCGCTATGATTTCTTCTCGTCTATTTGCGTAGGCATCTGATATCGCAGCCAATACTCTTGGGAACCCTGCCATATTGGGGCGGTCTTCGGGCGGGAAGTAAGTTCCACCAAAGAACGGCTGCCCATCGGGAGAAATGAAAACGGTAAGAGGCCAGCCACCCGAACCGGTCATAGCCTGAACGGCTGTCATGTAGATAGAGTCGACGTCTGGAAGTTCTTCTCGATCCACTTTGATATTCACAAAACCTGCATTCATGACTGCTGCGATAGATTCATTTTCGAATGACTCGTGTGCCATTACGTGACACCAGTGGCATGCCGAATATCCGATTGACAATAAAATCGGTTTGTCGAGCAGTTTTGCGGCAGCTAGCGCATCTTCACCCCAGGGGTACCAATCGACCGGATTATCCTTGTGCTGAAGCAGATACGGGCTAGCTTCATTAGCCAATCGGTTGGGCATGGATTTCCTAATCGTTGGAATACTTGATCTGATGAGAATACGACGAGGGTATGCATCCATCAGAACGCTGGGCAGAATCTATCGTGCATAGCTCTGATCGGTCGGTTCGTGCTTTTTGCTTCATAGTCCCGTCAGTACCAACGAATACACCTCATTGGTAGTAAGTTCAATGATTTTGATCTTGTGATTGTTAGTATCCGCGACATAAATCCGATCACCAACCACCACTAAGCCTGCCGGTTCGCTAAATTGTGCGGTCGTTGAATAGCCATTCACATCACCAAGTTTGCCTGATCCAGCGACCGTCTTCACCTGTAGTGAACCGATCGCTACTGACTTAACTTTATTGTTGTACGAATCAGCCACGTATATTACGTCGTTATGAACAGCGAGTCCTTGAGGATGTTGAAAGAGAGCGTCTTTTCCGACCCCATCGACGTCACCGAAATCGAACAGCCCCTTCCCGACAAGGGTAACCACTCTGCCCTCTTCAGCAATCGCTGAAACCCTCAGGGAACTTGTTTCGCTATCGATAAAGAACACTGCATTGTTTGATACCTCGACACCATATGGCTGAGCGAGTCGAGCAACGGTTTTCAGATCATCAACGATATCTTCAAAGCCATCACCAGCGAACGGAGCCAAAGTACCCTCAACGATATTCATTGACCAAAGCTGATGAAATCCTGCCATGGCGATGTACAGAACACCGTCGTACAAAGACAGGTCGTAGGGCGAGTTGAGAGGTATCCTGAGTGCCTCCCCACCTTTGTGCTTGTAGAGCGATTGTTCACCGGTTCCAGCGACAGTGGTCGCAGTTCCGGCGACTAAACTGACTTTCACAATTGTGTGAGTGCCTGCATCTGCGACGTAAAGAGTTTCGCCATCAATCACTACACCCTGTGGGTTATCGAACAACGGTTGAGCGAATCCACGCTCGATAAACACAACTTGGCTCGCGTCTTTATTCAGTGGAGATTCGCCATTGCCTATGATCACTTCAACTTTGCCTTCAATGTCGGTGATGATGACTCGGCGATTGTTGGAGTCGGAAATAACCAGCCAGTTTCTTTCGGCATCGGCGGTGATCTTCCCAGGAAACGAAAGTATAGATTTTTCGATGGTCTCTGGTTGAAGTTTGAGAGCCCCGCGTCTGAATAACCCTGATGGTTCGTGCTCGCTAATCATTTCGGCAATTACTCGATCGAGAACCTCGATAGGAAATTCGCCTTCGTGGCGACCTATTACCTTGCCTGATGGATCGAGGAACATCAGCGTAGGCCAAGCGCGGGCGGCGTAAGATTTCCAAATCTCGAACTCGGCATCATTTACAACTGGGTGACCGATTCTATACCGCCGAACTGCTTCGCGAACATTGTCAGACGATTTCTCAGCATTGAACTTCGCTGAGTGCACTCCGACCACACTCAATATGTCAGCATACTTAGTTTCCAGCTTCCGCAACTGCGGAAGTACATGCATGCAGTTAATTCAGCAGTAGGTCCAGAAATGGAGTATTACAAGTCGACCTGTAAGATCGGTGAGTGTTATCGGTGAGTCGGTATTGAACCACTCGAGGTCTGCTGGAAATTGTGGAGCATGGATCGTACCCTCGTATCTCGTCGCCATTCTGTGCCCCCAACTCGCCACTATTCAAACAATACCGTGCGATCAATCAATTCACGCTAAGCCGACCCATACTTGGCTCAACGAGCCAATCCGAGATCGGTTACCTAGTTTAGTGTTTATTCGTCTATAAACACCGGTTGAGTCCATGCGCGTGTTCCGCGTGACGAATAAACGGTGGCACGAACGTAGCCATCAAGACGAGTTGGTCTATATGACGGCGAATTACTGGTCGATTCGTAGAGCAGGCGACCATTCGTTCCCGTGAACAAGGTTGTGTACTTAGCCGAAATGCCATCTTTATGATTCGTCTCGGGATGAATATCAAGCTTGATTTCCCGGCGGTTTGACACCATGTCGCCAATCGTGACTCCAGTCGAGGAATAGAAAATTCCATCCGACATAGCCGCGAAAATATCCTGCTGGCTTAACTTGGCTGCCTTCACTTGCACCCATCCTCTTCCAGGATTCGAACGGTTGGCGTTGAATTCACCGGTGTAGTGGTGTGAGTCGTCGACCGCAATTCCCCACACTCGTCGACCATTACTGAGCAATCGATCCCATATGCCGTCTGTACTAGATTTCCCGCCGCCGCCCGCATTGTGTGTTTCGGGATGCCCGTTGAAGACCTCCATGAACTTGTACCCTTCAACCTGCATCATGGCACCATCATCGAATGCCCATCGGAAGTTTGGGTGATTGATAGAGGCCATTCCCCCAGCAGCAATAATCCGTTCAACGTTCTCCCGCATTGCAGTAACGATGTCGGTGGAGTCAGACGCCTCGACCAAGTCGGTGACCCCGTAGCCATTCACGTGAACTGGTCCAATGGTGTTTCGGGAAGTGACTTCTTCCCCACTAACCAGCAAAGGCCATTTAGCCTTCGCTACATCACTATCTTCGAGAATTGTCAGATGGTTGTGGTCCGACAGGCATAGCCAATCGTAACCTTGCTCGTGATACCACTCTGCAACGTGCTCCGGTGACTCATCACCATCGCTGTTAGTGGTGTGGGTGTGGAGGTTGCCTTTGAGCCAGCTTTTTATAGTCATATTCAGATACTACAGATCATTTGGTCTGTCTGAATAGCCGAATGTCGTTGACAGCCGGCATACATGACGAGAGACTCTCACTATGTCGCCGTCAGTCTCAACAGATAGACCACAGTTCCAATTTTCGCTCGATCAACGGTGTATCCGATAGCTTGAAGCACTCCGGGTTGCGCGAACTATAAGTTGGCTTTCTAGATTGGACTTCAGATAGTCGAGTCTGATCCAATAGATCCATCAGATTCCAGACCAGTCACGTTGCCTCTTTACCGCTCAGATGATTGATCGGACGTCGTGGAGATCAGGTGTACAACAAGTATCTGCCGATGGCATATGAACATTACGAATCAATCATTTCACAGCGTTACGACTGTCGGCGGATTGTGAATTTTCAGATGAGACAGATCGCTCCGCCGAACTCTAGGATTCAGACCTGTCCAAGTTTGGATCTGAATTAACATTTATCACGTGAATTTATTTGAGGATTTAAGAGCAACAATATGACAAAACAAAAAGTATTGATGACCGGAGCGAGCGGCTATATCGCTTCGTTGATGTTGCCGACTATGCGAAGCCACTTCGATCTAGTGCTTGCTGACATTTCTGACAAAGACAGAAACGGCAACATTATCGAAGGAGTTCATATCGCCGATTTTATAGATACTGATCGCTCGACATACGCCCACTTGTTCGACGGGATTGATGCGGTAATACATCTGGCATTCAAGCCACACACCACTCGAGGAGAGAAGCTCATCAAGGAGCCAATTGATCGATTCGATAACGAGCTTGAAAACGTTCAAATGGCGAACAACATCTACCGCTCGGCATATGATGCCGGAGTTCGCCGAATAGCAATCGCTAGTTCGAATCATGCCGCAGATTGGTATGAGCATTCACTAATTCATGATCGCAAGATGGATTTGGTTCGTCCTACAGATTTTCCGATTTCCGACAATTTTTACGGCTGGGCAAAAGCAGCATATGAATTGCTTTCTCATCCGTATGCATGTGGGGTATTCGGTCGAAAGCTGGAGACGGTGATGCTACGAATCGGATTCACTCGCCCTATCGAGGCCGCAGAGTATCTCTCAAAGGACTCGATGTCGGAGCAGACCCGAGGCGGATTGGAAGAATTCAAGCGCAATTTAGGTGCGTATATCAGCCCTCGTGACATCACACAGTTGTTCACTAAGGCGGTAGAGGCATCAAACATCGAAAACGAACACGGTGTGCCATTTGTTGTCGTTTATGGCTGTAGCGACAACACACGAAGGTTCTGGTCACTAGAGACAGCACGGAAGTATCTCGACTACCAACCACAGGACGATACGGAGATCATCTACTCACAGGAAATCGTCCAGTTGATCACCGGCGATGGTACGAACGTTCGTGGTGGGAAAGTAGGGATATAACCACTACGATCCGTAATATTCTGACAACTCGTAGTTCATTTCTCATGCAATCCGACAACTATATGACTTAGTAGAACGAGAACTTTCGTCTAATCATTTTGTCTTCACCGATCTTGGCAACGATCTGCTCATGCAATTCAAAGTCCCATTCACCTATAAAACTAACAGCAGTGCCGCGCTTACCCATTCGAGCCGTACGCCCGATTCGGTGAACGTACTCCTCAATGTTCTCTGGCATATCGTAGTTAATCACATGAGAAATCGCCGGTATATCGAGTCCACGTGCCGCTAGGTTGGTTGCGACCAACATCTTCAAACTTCCGTCTCGGAACGAGTCCATCACGCGGTTTCGCTCTGACTGCGACATTCCTCCGTGGAGCCCTTTTATCGCAAAACCTTCGCCTGCTAAACCTTTCGCTAGTCGATCGACTCCTACTTGCATTTTACGAAAAATCAGTACCTGCGAGTCGTCATTAACATCATCGAGAATTTCCAGTATCCCATCGGCTTTGTCTTGGGACGCTACATCATAGAAAATCTGGTCAACTTCTGCGACTGTCTCAATTCCATTGGAATGAGATACAAGTTGTATCCAACGTGGATCATCAAGATATCGGCGAATGAGTCCTCGGATGAACCCGGGAATCGTTGCCGAAAATAGAGATGTCTGGCGAGTGCTTGGAGTTCGTTTGAGAATGAATTCCATGTCGTCTGCAAACCCGATATCCAGCATTTCGTCGGCTTCGTCGAGGACTGCAAATCTTACGTACCCCAAATCGAGGATACGACGATTCATGAGGTCTTTTAATCGACCTGGTGTGCCGACCACAATCGACATACCCTTTTGCAAAGCTCTAATCTGCTTTGCAATCGGTTCACCACCGTATACGGCTACTACACCAACGCCTCTATCTCGTCCGATCAGCGACAGTTCACGCTGAACCTGCTGAGCAAGCTCGCGAGTCGGAACCAATACCAAACCCTGAACATCTTGTGATTTAGGATCAACGATATTGCACATTGGAATACCGAATGCAGCAGTTTTGCCCGATCCGGTTACGGCCTGAGCAACAACGTCTCGTCCATTGAGTTGCCAAGGTATTGACTCTACTTGGATTTCTGAAGGAGATTCATAACCCATATTCAAGATGGAATTTACGATGGTCTTCTCTAATTCCACTCCACCCCACATTTCCATTCCGACTAGATCGGGGCGGGGCTGAGTCACAATTTCAGGCTCAGGTTTCTGTTCTCGATCACGGCGTCGAACCGGCTTCCCGCGAACCGGGGTGCGGTTCTTCGAGTTTGAAGACCCTCGTGCCTGTCGAGGTTCTTCTCTACTCTCGCGGTACTCCGGCTTAGCATATCGATCTTCGATTCGTCTTACAGTAGTACGACGAGTCGAAGCTAACGATTCGCTTTGGGTTCGACTTACTGGCGGATCATCACGTCGATCACGGAAATCTTCGTTTGGGCCGCGGCCGTCACGATGATCACGTCGTCCGTTATTTTCCGAACTTAACTCTGAGCGAGACCCACGCCTGATCTCGGATCGAGGTTCATCGTGTCGATCATTTGTTCGAATATCAGGCCTGGCATTTCGACGAACACGGTCACTTCGGCGTTCTCTATCTCCGCCACGGGGCTGAGAATCAGCGTTTCGCGGTTTTCGTTCATCGGATTGCGATTCGCTTCGACTTGTGCGATCTTTTCGCTCAGATATTTCACTTGAACGTAGATCGTGTTCGTCATTCCGATTTTTAGATGCCTTAACCGGGGAGCTAGTGATTTTTTTGGAATTTGGAGTGCGGTTGGCGGTTTTACGTTCGTTACTTTTCGAATGCGACTCAACAGATGTTGATTCGCCGTTCGGATTACCGCGACCGATCAGACTTTTCAGTCGTCCTATAGTGCCCAGTGTTCTGGTGCCCTTCTTATGGTAGGAATAAGGGTGAGTGTAATTTCATATTGCTTACATCTAGTGTACGTCTTCAAAGTGCACTTTCGGCAATCGCCATTCACGAGCTATGGATTCGATCAAACTCCGTCTAGGCGTAAACAGGTATCCGAACGACAATTTTCGGTAACGTGAATAGCATGAGCATCAGAAATATCGGCCCACTAATAACCGAGTCACACAGTTTCACCCCATCTTTGCTGAAACAATGGATTGTCATATTTTCTGAAAATTGGGTCAAATACTCCACATTGGTATTTACAGTTTCGGTTGCAATCATCGCCATCGGGCTCATGTTTAATTCTGTGGGCGCATTTGTATCTACATCACTGCTGTTGATAGCAGGGAGTGCAGCCATTCACTTGCGTCTTACCAGTCGAAATCGTCTCGTTATGGCTGATTTGTTCAACGCTGAAGAACGATTAGCGAGCGAAGCGAGCGCTAGAAGGATTCTTGATGGCATTCGCCTATTGCATGGAAACGATTTGCTTAACGCGGATGCCCGACTCGCAGCAGCCGCTCGAATAGCAACCGACTATCCGGCTGCTATCGTGTTCAACTTGCGAGAGGCCCACGGAGTACTCGTTCCATCGATTTGGAACTACGACGGTCAACTTGCTCAGATCAGGGATGAATTTGAGCCGGTCAACGGAAATGACCCCGCTGCAGTCGCTGCCAGACAGGGTTCGGCAATAGTGGTTTCAAACACCGAAAGTGGAGTTCAGAATATTCCCAAATGGGCTGAACAATCAGGATTTTCACAGGGAATAGTCACGCCGATCACTCGAGGTCTTGACACTGTCGGGGTCATTTACGTACTCAATAAGTCTAACAATCTGCCATCATTGAATGAAATCGAGCAGCTTGAGTTGATTGTCAGTTTCAGCTCTCTGAACATTCAGATTCCAGATCGTGATGCAGTATCAGCTCATAATGCCCCGTTCAGGGTCATCGATAAACCTCCTTTTATCAACAATGAACTTCCAGCAACTCTACCAATCCGAATGCCGGGATTCGCCCTGAACCCGGACTCGGAACGAATGGAGATGGATGACACGATGATTTCGTTGTCTCCTACCGAGTTTTTACTGCTGCACGCTTTGGCATCCACTCCCGAGAAGCCGGTTTCACCAGTGGAATTGATGAATCAGTGCTGGACCATGAATTCGAAACCTGCTGACAACGCTATTGACGTCGCAATTTTCCGACTTCGCAAAAAGCTTGATAAAACTCCATCAGGCAGCGGGTTAATTAAGACCGTCAGGGGGTGTGGGTACATGTTCATTCCGCCACTTGCAAACAATGGTTCTACTGCTGTTGCGGACTAACATTGTCACTACAGTTGGTCTAAATAATCAAGATCTCGCCCGTTAAATGTAAACACCGCACCGAGGCGCTTGGTACGGTGTTACACCTGCCGGCCATTAGACCGGGTCCACCAGAATATAAACTGAACCAGCGTATTTATTACCCGGTCGGTAACAGAATCGGGCCCCTTGTTCTTCGCGGCGTGGGTGAATCGAATATTGAAGCACTTGGAATTCGGTTTAGATCATGGAAATGAACAATCGGAGTAATCCTCGCAGACATCTCCATTCCGCTGACAACGCCCCCAAGAATCATGGTTACTTTGATGTCTTGCCCCATGCCAATCAAGCGTTGGCTCGTAACGTGAATTACAACATTTCGGCCAATTCTTTCTCGCACTGTAGTCACAGCTTCAGCGACCTGTCCGAGTGATAGACCGATCCCACCTTCGACGTGAATAACAATCGAGTCCGTTCCACCAATGTTCTTGACTGTGCTATCGAATGCATTAGCAACTGCCGTTCTGCCGCCATGAAGATCACTCGCCTGACCGGAAAGTACAACCGTTTCACCCGCCGCACTCAGTGTTTGTTTGAGTGAAGTGAATCGTTCAGGTGATGATTCAAGCGCAGTGGTTATGACGTGCACCGCATCGGCTATATTCTTATCGGCTACCTGAAATGCACCATTTACCGAAGTTCCAGCAGTATTCAGCTTCGCTAGATCGTTATTGCTCATCGTTATGATCGCGTTTACAAAGCCTTTGAGCTCATCGTGCGCCCGGATGGCAAATTGATCTCGAAAACTCCCTTCGAATTCGAATGGCATGCTTACCGCTGCGATAGTCAATACACCTAAGCGTCTTGCAAGTTCAGCGATTTTGGGTGATAGACCTGAACCAGTACCACGACCAAGTCCTGCAAGGAGAATCACTACATCAGCGCCATTTATGAAATTGTTAACATCGTCTGATACCTCAAGGAACTGATCCGCTGCAACCTCGGGACTCCCCCCACTGCCGAAACCACTCCCTAGGGACATCACCTCGATATTCTCGTAAAGGCCTTGAATAGCAGAGCCGGTATCAATACCGAGCATCCGAATCCTGCCCGAAACGCTTTCAGCGAGGCGGTTCAATGTGGAACATCCTGCGCCACCGATACCGATTACTCGAACTTCGGCACTTTTCACTTCCGTTATCTCGCTCAACTTCATCACACGGTCCTACCTTCACTGCAAATGATCAGGGTTAATTCATTGGCTTACTCCCTGACTTGATCTATAAACTAGCACACTTGTTCTATTTACGGAAGGATATTAGAACGCTGTTCCGAACATTTGTACGCATGCACCTGTTTGCAGGTAAACAGCTGGGTGAGAAAGCCAAATCGTGTGTCACTACGATCGAGTTGACCAAAACGTTCTTGCCAATGCTCTGAAGCCTGTGCGACCTAGGTCAAAGCTGTTGTAGTCGCCTTATCGAATGCCATAGCGATTGCAGGAATGTCCAGGTCGATCAGAGAGGGCATCGACATTCGTTCAATTAAATTTCACGACCGGCGTATGTCAGGTGAACCAATTATCAATACATGATGACACCGCGACGAATGGTCAGGACGGCAGGGCTACTGATCAGTGGAGATTATTGAACCAACGAGCAGTGACAGTTGTCAAAGCCCTCTAATTCAGGTGATACGCGTCGCTCCACATGTTCTAAATGCAATCACCCGCGCAAACATCCGTGACCTTATAAAAAGATGTTAAATCTACGTTCGACGAATGCTAGGAACACTGGAGTTAATTTAGATCCGAGAGCTAGAGAATATTGCGGAGACGTTCAATCGCCTCGGTGAGGTTCGCTTGAGAGTTTGCGAAAGATATGCGGACGTAGCCATCGCCGAACTTACCAAAGGCAGTCCCCGCTAATAGTGCCACGCCGGCCTCGTACATTGCCTTTCGAGCGAATTCACTACTGCTCATTCCTGTACCGGTAATGTTCGGAAAGACATAGAACGCTCCATTAGGCGTTGGGCACGTGACACCCGGAAGTGAGTTCAGACCCGCTACTACTAGGTCCCGTCGTTTAGTGAACTCTTCCATCATCACACCAACAGAATCCTGAGGTCCTTCCAGTGCTGCGATCGCTGCCATCTGGCTGAATACCGATGTGCAAGAAACGCTGTTTGTCATTAGACGAGTAATTGGCTCAACGAGAAACTCAGGGAATACGCCGTAACCAAGACGCCAGCCGGTCATGGCATACGTCTTAGAGAAACCATCAATAATGACCGTTCGCTCAACCATACCGGGCAGTGCGGCGATACTCGGCGCCCGGTTGTTGTCATATACGAGGCGGGAATAAACTTCATCCGAAATCATCCAGCAATTGTGCTTTTGAGCAGCGGCGGCAATATATTCAAGGTCTGCCTGCGGTATAACACCACCGGTAGGATTTGCCGGTGAGTTGAGAACTATGAGGCGCGTTCGATCGTTTACTCTGGTATCGAATGCTTTGAGGTCAAACGAGAAGTTGTTCTCTTCACTGAGGGGCACCGGCATGGGGATACCGCCGGCAACCTGGATCATAGC
>JABMNN010000071.1 GCA_013204545.1 Chloroflexota bacterium
CACGTCAACAAAGGTCAACAACCGACTGCCTTGCTGCTTGGCCGTATGCACAGAGTAGCCAGCCCGTTCAGCGGCTTTCGTCGCATTGCGATCGACTAGGAATTCTCTGGCGAAAGATTGGCGTTTTGTTTGCAACATCCGATTATTTTAGTTGAGATTTAGAATCAGCGTTCCAGCCATATCGATCCCAGCCTACCCACATGCACACGCACGTAACGCACCCGCACAGCGTGTGCGTGTGAGAGCCGTTCAATTGCATGAACACAATTTGCTGTGCGACGGACTGTGTGTCTCGGTTTTAGCTCTAACCTCATATTTTCCTATGTGTTAGTTTCGACACAAATAGTAGAAAGTACCATCACTACGCCGGGTTGACTTGAGACTCGAATGTGATGGTGTGAATTAACTCTGATCGTAGGTAAATAAATCACAATGACTTCTCGACAAGATTGGATTAGGCGCGAAGTTGAGTTGATCGTAGATGACTACTTCGACATGCTTGGGGCAGAACTTAGAGGGGAACCTTTCAACAAGGCGCAGCACAACGCAATGCTGCTACTTAAACTGAACGGTCGCTCCAGGGGATCAATTGAGTTCAAGCATTGCAATATCAGCTCAGTTCTTAAGGATGCCGGAAGACCGTTCATTGACGGGTATAAACCGCGCCCGAATGCCCAACGGGGTTTACTCGACGAGGTGATCGACAATAAGTGGAATTCATTTATTGGCGCCAACGACCAAGGGCAACAGAAAATCGGCGCTATCGCTGAATCAAGCAGTCGATCAAATCAAGAAGTTACCGACTGGCTATCTGATGTGGCATCCTGCGTAGATGAGCTAGGCCCGGTGTTCACTCTCGCCGACGTCTATGGCTTTGAGTCAAATTTGTCCTCGATGCACCCGGAAAGCAACAGCATCCGCCCGAAGATCAGACAGACGCTTCAACGATTGCGTGATCTAGGTGCGCTCAGGTTTGTCGACAATTCAGGTAATTACACCAAGACAGATGCGTTTCCCGCTGGGGTCACGATCATCCATATTTCAAGTGATGATTCTGAAGACCCGTTCGAGCATGACTCGTCAATCCCAGACGATACGGATGAGAAGTACTTAAGACCGATACGCAAGCGCAGAGGCGCACCACGATTCAGAAGAGCGCTGTTACGTATATACGATCAACAATGTGCCATCACAGGGGACGGTCCAGTGGATGTTCTTGAAGCAGCTCACATTGAGCCGCACGCAGTAAGGGGCAGGAATTCATTAGATAATGGGTTGCTGCTACGAGCAGACATACACACATTGTTCGATCTGGGTCTTCTTAAGATCGAGCCGATCTCTCTCTGTGTTCAAGTCCATGAGAAGCTTCGTTCAACAGTTTACGAAGCACTCGATGGTCAAACTCTTCGACCGAGAATAGATGGATCAACTCCTAACGCCGAATATCTACAATTCCAGTTCAATCGCCCAGTCAGAGTTCGACTTGAATAATGCCATGCCACGTCTAAAGACAAATGAATCGTATTTCAGCGCCGAGACCCTCACATCCATATGTAGCAAAGGGAGGTGAGGTGTATAGGCGGTTGATACTGACTGTTTGGGCCTCCTATCTATCTCTGGGCTGCTAACCTCTCAACAGTATTTCTCCACCGGTATAAAGGCTGACCAGAAGCGTGCTAGGTCTCAATAGAATCCTCAATCCAGTCGGAACTCGATGCCTCCACAGTGGCTGCGACAGGCGGTCTCTCTTTGTCTTACCTCTGATTTGTCGGCAGCACTGGGTTGGTCATCTTCGAAGACAGATTGATCAGTGTCCCGCCTGCTTTAAAGCCAAATACCGAAACTATGACATATGTCCACGATGCAATGACGGAGAACTAGACCTCCCCGCAAAGCTTTGGAAAACGATGATCACATCGTCAGGTGACTACGACGGTTGGCATGTGTATGTATTGAAATTCAGAGAAGGTGACCGATACGTCGGTGTAACCCAAAATCTACCGAATCGACTAAACGCTCATGAGGCCGGTGAGGTCAGGGCGAGTAGCGGTCGGCAGTGGCGACTTGAATACTTCGACCAGATTCCTCGGTGGCAAAAGTGGTCGTGGCTTCGATTCCGACACAGAGACATAACTTCTCGCCAAGATGCTGCTCGTTACGAAGCGATCTTGAAGGCGATCTTCAAGCAACACCCTGAAGCGGCAGACCAGCATATGGAGAGGTTTGAACGGTTAGTCCATTACACGAAACGTCCATCCGAGCGTGGAATTATCGAGACATCGAACTAGTGCAGGGTTAATTCGGTTTCAGCACAGGCACCCCCACATCCCTATATGAAAGGGGGCAGGGAGGCCTATCGGCGACCGTCTGTGACACTCGCCTCAACTTCCGCGGAGTCGTGGGCGCAACACATGACAGACCCGAAGCTGAACGCAAGCATGCTGCGGGAACACGCACGTTCGATCAGGCAGCAGTTGAAGCTGTTGGACAAGCTGAAGCGTTACTGTCCGATGTTTCCCGCTCAACAAGCCGTGGAGTACAGTAATATTCGCCAATGCAAACTGGTTTGTTCAGATTGAAGACAGCATTACTCCTTATCGCTATTGGGATAGCGGTTGCATCTTGCTCGACACCAGAACCAACCCCTGTTCCGACCGCAACACCGATTTCGACTTCGGTTCCCACAGCGTGGCAGGTCTATACCGATAGCCTCGGTCTCGAATGGGACTTACTTGGCGCTGCCGACGACGCGGTCAATGAGGCTTGGCCGACATTCGTCGATTCATTAGGCCCAAACGGAGACGGATACCCGGGCACGGCCGTTGCTGTAGAGGCTGCCTTGAATACTTTCGTGCTCCGATCCACGGCCATGCAAGAAAAGCTAAAAACGATTACGCCGCCTCCCGAGTGCGAGCGGTTGCATATCCTGGTCGCAGAACTAGCGAAGGTCGGCGTGGAATCGGCGAATGCGATGCAAGAAATTGTGAGCGACGGATATATCGGCGAGGGCACGACACGCCAGCTGGAAGTGTCACAGGCCCAGATTAGTTCGGTCGCAGGCGATGTTTACAATGCCGAGCGCGAATGCCGTAGTTAGGCGCGGCTGGTGACACCTGATTGAGGATGCCCCACCCCACATGCATCGCAAATACTGCGGCATTAGTCATCTGGCGAGCTCGAATATATTTTGCGGAATTTCTGCACCCGCACCACCATCAACCGACACAAAGCAATAAGAAGTACCCGGGGGGGCACCAACAAGACAGCCATCCACCATCACCAGTACACATCATCACAGCAATCACAATCTCCACGCTTCTCTCTAGAGCCATGAGCGCAACATACTGCAGACCCCGAAGTTCTGTGCAAGCACGCTCGCTCAGAGAGCATATGAAGTCGCTGGATAAACGGAAAGAGTGAAGATTGAGAACATCAATCGATCATGTATTCAAGTCGACCTAATCGCCGGATGACCGTTGAATTCTGACAGAACCGTTTGCAGGCATTAGATCGACGGATTGATTGTCACTGAATCATAGTCCGCTTCAATCTGCGATTCAGCCCAACAAACGACTGACCAATTCGTCAATATGAACTCCCACTTCGGCATCGTGCAATGCTTCTCGAATCCGGCGGCGCGCTGAGACGAAATTAATGCCTTCATCCAGCGACACGCTAGCAGCAACCGCTTCGGCATTCTTAGCTGCCGATGCGAGATCCTTGTGCAATCGTATTTTTGGGTTGAAAACCGGAATAGCCAGCGATAAAACAACTTTGTCGAAATGGCGGGCACCCCACTGGCCGCGACTTTGAAGGTGCTCGACTCGTTTTCGAGCTGTCTCGCTGTTTAGTATAGCCAGCAGGTACTCAGCTTCATTCCTAGTGCTAATCGCTCCCCAGTACAGTGCATGTTCCACAATTGCACCTTCACCCGGAATAATTGCCGCATTTGGGTTTGTACCCGAGGCAGCATACGCAACTCGGATCGGTTGAATCGGGAACTGCGCCGACAACTTTCCGTAGTAGTCGATCTGCTCCGATAATGACAACGATCCTCTTTGATTCTTCTGCCATATGGCTTCAGAAGAGGCTAGCCAGTGACCAAGCCCTGTGTGGCCTTCGGCTGTTGCGCTTTTTGAGTTGAGTAATCGATTGTGAGAGGCGTCCCATGGAATAATCGCTTCAATTGAGTTGAGTGATCTATACGGTGCAATTGATTCGCCAAGGTACATCTGCCTGAGGAACTCGATTTCAACATTTCCCTCGAGCGTTGGGAGATCCTTCCAAGGCTGCTTTTCTTGCTTGGTTCTGCGGCTTTGGACCGGTGGTGATTGAGGGTTCACTCCCAGCGGATTACTTGTTTTTCGCTCAACTGTTACAAGCATCCTTGGGACCATAGTTGCACCTTGATGGAACATCTCTTTGTAGATCGAGTGGGGCGCATTGTCGTCAATCACTTCCGGCCATTTTCCATCGGTCCAAGTAATCATTGATTCAGCTTCTGTCGGAGTAGCATTTCGATCAGGCCACTCACCCGACACCGCAAGAACATCGACCGGCTCAGCGGATAGCTTCTCGGATCTGCCG
>JABMNN010000072.1 GCA_013204545.1 Chloroflexota bacterium
GATAACTACGACAGTTTTACATACAACCTATTCCAATACCTTTCCGAACTCGGAGCTGAAGTCGAAGTGGTTCGCAACGATAAAGCGACCATCGAGGAACTGGCTGCGATGAACCCAGAACGGGTGGTCGTTTCACCAGGTCCCTCTACGCCAGACAACGCTGGAATTTCGATCGATGTAATCAAATACTTCGCCGGAAAAGTTCCGGTTCTTGGTGTTTGCCTCGGTCACCAGTGCATTGCTCAAGCCTTTGGTGGAGTTGTGAAGGGCGCTGGTGAAATCCGGCACGGTAAGACCTCACCGATCAACCACACCGGCAAAGGCGTGTTCGCCGGACTACCTCAGCCATTCGAAGCTGTGCGATATCACTCGCTCGCTATCGAGCCTGATACCGTCCCCGACACGTTCGAAGTGACTGCGAGTACCGAGAACGGCATCATCATGGGGATCCGGCACAAGGAACTCGACGTTGAAGGTGTGCAGTTCCACCCGGAGTCGATCATGACTGAAGCAGGTAAAGACCTCCTCCAGAATTTCCTCGACAAGCCATCACTGGTTAGCGGATAACTGTTTTTCTAATCAGCAATCAATATGGCTGGCATATGGCGAAAAATCAAAAGCCTTAAAATTCACGCTGAAAACCAAACATTCTGAAGATAAAAATGAACATTCAACAGGCAATACAGACCGTCGTCGAAGGCACTGATTTAGAGCAGAATCAGGCAGCCGACGTGATGCGCGAAATCATGACAGGCGAGGCGACCCCTGCACAGTTTGGTGCATTCCTAACCGCCATGCGAATGAAGGGTGAAACCCCGTATGAAATCGCTGGAATGGCGGGCGTCATGCGTGAAGTATCACTCCACATTGATACTGAATTCGACATGATCGACACCTGTGGAACCGGTGGTAGCGGGCTCAACTGGTTCAACATATCCACTGCATCAGCATTTGTTGTTGCTGGTGCAGGTATACCCGTCGCGAAGCACGGTAATCGAGCAATGTCAGGGTCGACAGGCAGCGCTGACGTGCTGGAAGCCCTCGGCGTCGACATCACCCTCGGACCTGATGGCGTGAAAAAGTGTTTCACCGAAACTGGTATCGGATTCATGTTCGCTCAGGCGTTCCATCCAGCGATGAAGTTCGCAGGGCCGCTCCGGCCACAGCTTGGCATTCGCACCATATTCAACTTTCTGGGGCCACTCACAAATCCTGCGGGAGTGAGCCGTCAGGTCATCGGTGTATCTGATGCCGCTTTCGCAGAGAAGATTGCCAAGGCTTTAGAAATTCTCGGAACCGAGTATGCGTTTGTTGTGAATGCTGAATCGGGGGCTGACGAGGTAGATATCGAAGGCCACACATTGCTCTATCAAGTAAACAAGGACGGTCTAAAGCGTCGCCGAACCCGCCCTGCTGACTTCGGAATACCAGAAGGCAAACGAGATCATCTTGTAGCGGAATCGATCGATCATTCAGCACAGATCATCAAAGATGTGTTCGCCGGTGCAGGAAGTGGTCATAATCCACCAGTTGCACCCGAAACATCACGTCGAAACGTTGTTGTGATCAACTCAGCGACAGCGCTTATGGCTGCTGGCAAAGCCGTTGCCTTCCAAGAAGCTGCAGCGATGGCTCAGGACTCGATTGATTCCGGAGCAGCTCAAGCAAAGCTCGATGCTTTGATCAAAATAAGTCAGGAACAGTCTTGATCAAAATACAAGGAATTCTTGGTGAAATCGTTGAAAAGCGACTAGTCACCATCGAACAAGCCAAGAAAACACGCAGCATCAAAGAGCTCCGAACCATTGCTGAAAATTCGAGTGTCCCGCTTTCATTACAGCGTGCTATCAGTGCTAAACGTGGAATTTCGCTTATCGCCGAAATGAAACGGGCTTCTCCTTCAGCCGGATCGCTCGATCCCGCCCTCGACCCCGCCCACCGCGCCAGCCTGTACTGTGATGCTGGTGCGGCAGCTATATCAGTGCTTACCGAGTCCGACTACTTCTCCGGGTCGATCGACGATCTGGCGGCAGTATCTATAATTGCGCGCGCCTCACGTGTTCCGGTACTTCGCAAAGACTTCATCGTCGATGAGTACCAAGTGCACGAAGCACGGGCAGCCGGTGCCGACTGCATCCTGCTCATCATCGCCTGCCTTGATCCTATGCAGTACGCCGATCTATTTAGCCTGTCGACTTCGATGGGCATGGATGTTCTCGTCGAAGTGTTCGATGAGCCGGAACTCGATATCGCTATGAAAATCGATCCACCGATCATAGGTATTAACAACAGGAATCTCAAAACCCTCAAAACGTCTCTTTCTGTATTTGAAACACTCGCAAAGAAAATTCCAGATGACCGAATTAGGGTCGCCGAAAGTGGTATGAAAAACTCTACCGATGTCGAGCGCATGGGTTATGCCGGTGCTAAGGCCGTACTGGTTGGAGAATCACTTATGAAGGCCGGCAGCGACGTAAGCGAACTGGCCCAGGCGATGGCAGCAGTAGAAGTCGGATAACGGCATGGACTCCGAAAACACTCGAATCAAAATCTGCGGCCTGCGAAGTGCTAGTGCAGCGATCGTTGCTTCAGACGCAGGCGCAGATTATCTCGGATTCGTGTTTGTTGAAGGCGTTCGCAGGCAGCTTAATGTCGAAGACGGGGCACAGATCATCGCCGATTACCGCACTCGTCAAAAAATCTTAAATCGACCCGGCATAGTTGGATTGTTTCGTAATCAAGATCCGAGTTTCGTCAACAAAACCACTCGCAACGCCGGACTCGACTACCTCCAACTTTGCGGCGATGAAGACGACGATTACATCTCAAAACTCGACGCTCCGATCTTCAAACAAGTGCGGGTCGTAGACGGCACAGCGCCAACTGATCTCAATAAAATCGTCTCACCATTGCTTGCAGTAGGCCACGGCGTCGTTCTCGACAGATTCGATAAAGAAACACCCGGTGGATCAGGGCTTTCATTCGATTGGGCAACTGCTGAAGGTGTAGCAAATCGTAAAAACGTGCTGCTAGCAGGCGGACTCAAACCTGAAAACGTCCAGAGTGCAATTAAGCAACTCTCGCCGTGGGGTGTCGATGTATCGAGCGGCGTCGAAACAAATGGCGTGAAAGACCCTGCCCGAATCCGAGCATTTATCGAAGCTGTACGCAACGTCTGATCAGTCGCATAAGTCTCGATTCAACTGGCGAACTTCCGACAACCCAGCGTAGACTGCGGCGGCATTTGAATTCCCTCACCTGATTAATAATTGTCAGGCCAACAATTCCACCGCTCTGGAGTGACAATCTCAATGTCCAACAAATTGCGAATGGCTCAGTACGGAACGAAGCACGGACACGCTGAGGGCGTGCTGAGGGTCATGCTCGACCACCCAGAAATTGAAGTTGTTGGCGTTTACGAACCAGACCTCGTAAGACGCAAGCAGGTCGAAAAGTCTGCGACATGGAACGAAGTTACGTTTGTTGACAATCCTTCCGAATTTCTCGACAATCCTTCGGTCGTGAGCGTTGCATCAGAAGGCGCAAACAAAGAAAGTCTTGGCTTTACCGAAGAAATCGTAGCTGCCGGAAAGCACGTCTTTTACGACAAACCCGCTGGCGATGACTATCAGCGATTTGAACGCGTAGTTGAACAGGCCCGAAAACAGGGAACCATGCTCCAGATGGGCTACATGTTCCGCAAGCACGACGGCTTCGAGCGAATTGCTAACTGGGCACGTTCAGGATTTCTAGGCCACGTATTTCAAGTTCGAGCACATATGTCGACGTGGCTTCCAGAGAAAAACCCTGAAGGTATACAAACCGGCAAAGAAGGGCTCGCACACTTCAAGGGGGGCATCATGTACGACCTCGGCGGTCACATGCTCGATCAGATCGTTTGGATGCTTGGTCGACCCAAAAAAGTTTCTCGGTTCTTTCAGAATTCAGCGTCTGAAACACGCGAAATGATGGACAATACACTCGGCGTATTCGAATACAGCAATGCAATAGCGACCGTTGACATTACCGCACTCGAACCGCGCCCGATGGCACGGCGCTTCGAGGTATACGGCACAAAAGGCTCAGCGATCATGGAACCGTTTGAACCCGCCGACACAATTCGACTCACCCTCGACCAAGATCAAGGCGAGTACAAAAAGGGCGTAAACATTATCAAGATCGAAGACCGTGCTCGATACGTGGACACATTCGCCGAGCTAGTTCGTAACATTAAAGGTGAATCTGAGCCTCTTCGAACGCTCGACCACGAACTTCTGGTTCAGGAAACACTAATGCGAGTCACCGGCGGTTTAGCGGGCTAAGCGACTCTACCCCAGAGGATGGGAGACACCTAGAGTGTGGGGCTCCATTTGATTCGGTTAGTCACTAATCACACTAAACGCTAACTCCTAGCCGTGAGCCCGAACGTCAACACCCTCAGGCCAGGCAACTTTGAATATGGCTGCCATCTTGAAGTTGGCTCCAACGATCACTGCCTCTCGCAGTACGCACCTGTACATATTCGCTCTCGACAGATCGGCACCAGAGATGTCAGCACCAGTACAGTTCGTACGGTAGAGAGTAACTTTTTTCATTGACGCACCGGAAAGATTTGCTCTCCGCAGACTCGCTTCCGAGAATACTGCCTCATCGAGGTTCGCACCTGATAAATCGGCACGTTCCAATAACGCTCGTGTGAAATCTCGACCTCGAAGATCTCGCCCCGAAAGGTCGGCACCTCTCAAATCCAGTTGCTTAGGTGAATTTGCTCGATGCCATGCAGTTAAATCCTCAGCAGTTCCATTCAACAGATCGAAGTGTTCTTGATTCATTCCACGATTATGTGACCAGATACGCTCCGAGTCGAATTGGGTCATGATGATTTCGTTATTTTTCAACCGATTTGTTAAATGAGCCCCAAATTGAAACACCTTCGAAACACGTTTCAGTTAATTTAGATTGCGGTCGTTTGGTTGAAGTACGTGTTCAACTATCCGAAGGCGCAGTTCGCACGTAAGATGCTCGCTACGCAAACAGCTATTGACCGCCAGTTCCAACCGGGTTGGCGGCACGGTGCCAGCACAGTAAATTTGCACAAGGAAGTAAAGAATGCCTTACATAGCCGAATATATTTGGATTGACGGCACCAAGCCGACCGCTAAGTTGCGATCAAAGGCGCAGGTGCTTGCAGATGGCAAAGAGCCCGGAATTTGGGGATTCGATGGATCTTCAACCAACCAGGCATCAGGTGACCAATCTGACGTCGTTCTCAACCCAGTTCTGGTCGTTCCAGACCCGATCAGAGGGGACGACAACGTACTCGTAATGTGCGAGACACTTCTCACAGATATGACTCCTCATCCATCGAACACCCGGGCGAAGTGCGCAGCCTCAGCTGAACAGTACAGCATTCAAGACACATGGTTTGGTCTTGAGCAGGAATACACATTCTTCGAGGGACTAGCGCCTCTTGGATGGCCAATCAATGGCTTCCCAGCACCACAGGGTGGCTACTACTGTGGTGTAGGTGCAGACGAAATTTTCGGTCGCGAAGTTGTAAACGAACACCTTCAGGCTTGTATCGACGCTGGCCTCCACATTTCAGGAATCAATGCCGAAGTAATGCCCGGCCAGTGGGAATTTCAGATCGGCCCCGTATCGGCTCCTCTCGTCGGCGATGAAATGTGGCTGGCTCGATGGCTGCTCTACCGAATTTCCGAAGATTACCTTGGCCCTAATGAGACTCCGATTTCTGCAACGCTCAACCCGAAGCCGGTTGCAGGTGACTGGAACGGTGCTGGCTGTCACACCAACTTCTCGACTATCAAAATGCGTGAATCGTTGGACGCATGTGTTGCTGCTGCCGAAGCACTTGGTGCTCCTGGCAAGCCAGAACTTCACATTGCCAATTACGGCTCTGGCATAAATCTTCGACTAACAGGAGCTCACGAGACTCAGCGATACGACGAGTATTCATACGGTGTATCCGACCGTGGTGCTTCGGTTCGAATCCCTTGGCAGGTCGCAAAAGCCGGCAAAGGGTACATCGAAGACCGAAGGCCGAACGCCAACTGTGACCCATACGTGGTAACCCAGTTGATCATCGATACAGTCTGTTCAGCTGCTACTAAGTAGTACCTAAGTTCAACATGGGTGTCAGTAAAAATGGGATGGCTTCTGCCATATCCTTTTTACTGACACCCATCCGATTTTTCACTGAGTTAGAGCGAAATCAGAAGATACAAGCACTAAATATCTATCATTGTTCGTGCACTCCATGACCATTGAGATCAGATATTCTGCTCTCCCATCATCGCCTGAGCATCTGCACTACTTCGCAAACTCCAGGTAACCACTATCTCAAAATTACGAAATATTCATTATGGCTGGATAGTCGTACTCGGCACCGCGCTTATGTTGTTCGGTGGTGCAGGTTCTCGATTCTCGTTCGGCGTATTTCTAAAGCCAGTCACCGAAGAGTTCGACTGGAGTCGTGGCTCCCTTGCTGGAGCACTGGCAATAGCAGGACTCGCCACTGGTGCTCTCCGCCCTGTCGCCGGGTTACTCGCAGATCGATATGACCCAAAAAAAATCGCCTCTATCGGTGTTCTCATCGGCGGGTTAGCCCTATTAGCAATGTCGCAGGTTCAAGAGCTGTGGCACGTCTACCTGACGTTCATCATCATGGGCATCGGATTTACTCTGGCTTCGCCGGGCGCCGTAGCAAAAATCATCGGTGCTTGGTTCACAAAGCGTAGAGCGCTCGCAATGTCGCTTGCCGGAACAGGCTCAGCAGCGGGAGAGACCGCGCTCGTACCGATTGCCGCACTTGCCGTTGCTTACATTGGCTGGCGAGAAGGCTACTTAATTCTCGGAGGAATTCTTCTTATCCTGATCCTCCCACTCGTATTTCTACTTCTGAAAAGTAGACCAGGTCCGGGGGAGCATGCAGATGGTGCCGATGGCGGAATCACTACCGACGGACATGACCTAAGTAGCGGATCGGCAGATCCAAACGCAGGTATGTCGCTTGGACAGGCGTGTCGAACCGGACTTTTCTGGCGACTCACAATCGGCTTCTTTATATGAGGCTACACAATGGGCTTCGTGAATGCCCACTTCGTCGCTTACACGACAGATCTTGGCGCAACGGCTGTGCAGGGTGCGGGAGCGCTTGCGACCGTGGGAATTGCAGGACTCGCCGGGGGATTGGGATTCGGCTACCTCGCCGATAAGTTCGGACGCCGACCTCTGCTGGCTATGGCGTACTCAATGCGAGCGATCGGATACGGCGTACTACTCATGGCAGGAAGCTTGCCTATTGCGATTATTGGTGTGGTTATCATCGGCAGTTCGTGGACGTCGGTGATATCCCTGACGGCCACCGTAACAGCTGATGAATTTGGGCTGCGTCGTCTCGGAACGATTTATGGCACGATGTTCATGGTAATGCCGTTCGGTGCGTCAAGTGCAGTGTGGTTGGCAGGGAAGATTTACGACACCAGCGGTAACTACGATCTCGCGATGTGGATCAGCCTCGGCATGGGCGTAATCGCCGCAACGGCAGTAGCTATGCCCAGCACCGGGATATCAAAAAAGCTCTGGCCACAAATACCGCAAGCTCACTAGATCGAGAATTCCTATAGTGGGTTTGACTGCCCAAGCCCTATCTACCTCAGAACAGGGCATCAGACTACAGCCAGCGACCAGTGCGACGTTCGTACTTCGTGTAAACCTCACCAAACTCTCGTTCTAGATACGCCTCTTCACGCCGAATCACCAAAGCGGTAAGAGCCGCCACGCCGAAGAAGACAGAGATCAACATTGCCATCGCATTCAGTGATATAGCTAACCCCGCAGCGATCAGAAGGAATCCTGAGTAAATGGGATTTCTCGTGCGTTTGAATGGTCCAGTTGTGACCAACGTTTCAGTCGGCTGGCCTGGTTCGGGGTGCTCACCATGCGAGCGCATGGTCCTCCACGCCCAGTAGATCAGTAAGGTTCCGACCACGACCAGAATCACACCGATAACTATGCCAATGATTCCGCCGATAATTTCGCTGCGCCAGATCAACACATGAATCAGAGCGCCAATAAACACTGGCACACCGAAAATCACAGGTGGCAGAGCAGGTAGTTCGAGCCTAGGCTTTTCGCTACCATCACCGTTGTCCCCTGCCTGATTCGAACTGTTCGTCAAAATGTAACCTTTTCAGTATCCGTTAGAGATCTTGCACAGCCGACGCGGGGTCGAGTATCACATTCACCGCAATCAATCGATCCTGAAGCTCTGTGATCGACACGCTTCGATTATGCCCGCCGCTCGATGACGCCATCGCCGCTGCGGTGCCTGCAGCCTGTCCCATGCCCATAGAATTCGCAGTGACACGACTCGATGCTAACGCTTCCGATGTCGCCGAGTGGCAGCGTCCCGCCACCCACAGATTTTCCACACCCTGAGGAAGCAATGTCCGATATGAAATATCGTATGGAGGAACGACGGGCTGTTCGTGGTAACCGGCAGTATTTTCTGGGTGACGATCTATCCGCCATGCTCCCAGAACTACTACATCATCCTGCCGTTTGGCTTGTCTAATATCGTCTCCAGTGAGCATGTAGTCACCGACTATTCTGCGCGACTCTCTCGAACCAGCGGTCGGACCGCTCGTGAAGAAGTAGGCTTCCTTGAACTCAGGGAGTGCTTCTTTCCACAATTCGAACATGGTCCAGGCGTCTCGACGACCCTGAATTTCGGCGTTCGTCCAGTCGTTGGGGTTCGTCGCATTACCGGGTGTCCGAATTACGTTGAAGTAAATATCTCGACCCGAAAAAGTCGCTGGCCACGGCCCCCCGTAGAGTCCGATCTTACCTTCAGCTCGGGCTTTTTCGAGGACTGCAGCACACTTACGACGCAACTCGAACGTTAACTCCACAAACCCAATTCGGAAGTGCAGACTCATCGGCTGAAGCGACTCGGCAACTTCGTAAGGACATCCAGCCCACGCGGCTACATCTGCATCACCGGTCGCATCGATGACGTTCTTCGGCCGAATGGCAACAAGACCATCTTTGTTACTGACAACCACAGTATCGACTCTACTGTCGTCCATGATCACGTCAGAGACTTGAGTGTGAAAAAGCGGCTTCACACCCGATTCGACAAGTATGTCGTCAGAAGCCTTCTTGAATAGCTCTGGGTCTGTCCGAGGGATAACACGATCAGGGTACTTTTCGACCTCGGTGAAATCACCGTTCACGTTGTAAACGAGATGTGGAGCCTGTCCCGGTTCGACAACACCCATCCGTTCGAGCATCTCGAACACCAACCCGCCAACAACTGGTTTACCTGTCTCTTCATACACAAAACCATCGAATGCCGAGCCGATGATGTTGGTAAAAAAACCGCCAGCAAATCCCATTCGATCTACCGCCATCACCGATGCACCGTTACGTGCAGCAGCAACCGCCGCACCAATACCAGCCACACCGGTACCGCACACCAGAACATCTGGCTTAGCGACAACCGGCAGAGATTTTATGTATTGGATCGTGGACATGAAACGAGTTCGCCCTAGCTCGTCAAACTCTCTGTAAACGGACCGCTCTCACGCTTTCGCAATGCAACGTTCACGCGAAGCTTCTCGAGTGTCTGTTTGAGAGTCAGCTGCCCTTGCGGCACTTCATGATTGTCAAAGAACGCAATCACATCGTCTGCCTGCTCAGGCTGACTCAGCGAAGTAACACCAGAAAGCATTCGAACAATCGAATTCGCAGGGAAGTCCTTGTTGATCTGACCCCAATTCGCTTTCACGAACTCCCAAGCACGGTATCCCTGTTCTCTGTTGCGCATGCAAACAGCCAACAGATGTGGAGCGTCCTGCGTTCGTACAGTTCCATCAAGAGTCATCGCCAGTGTTCGATCCATCTCAGCCTCACCGGGGAACGCCGAAAGTGCCGATTGGTATCGTCGTTCTTCCTGCGGTGTCGATGGGTTGCGGTATTTAGCGAGGAACACCTCGTACTTAGCCGAATCACCCTTCGAAGCAACGACTCCGGTCGCAGCCGCCGCAACATTCGGTTCAACCGATCCGGCGTCTCGCATGTACGACTCGTGCAAATCACCAGCGTTTTTCACCGCAAGCTCATCATCACCAACATTTGCCAGTAACCGAACGAACAAACCACGGAGTTCGAGATCGCGTGACGAATCACCTTCACCCGGTTCCCATCCGAGCCGAGCCAGCGCAGGTTGAGCCAGATCACGTACCGCAGCCTTGTACTGCAACAGCGCTTCGCCCTCTACAAGCTTGTCGAGACCACTCAAGCAACCTGAAAGCACAGTCCACACATCGAGGTCAGTTTCAGACTGGAAGCTTCGTGCGAAGTCCAAGAAATCTGTAGCCGATGTCCGACCTGCCATAACCGATGACCATGTGTCGTCTATGAGGCCGTAGCGTTCGATAGGTGAAAGGTTTTCAAACATGGTGCTTGAAAGCGATTTCAGCATTTCCGGTGAATAGCGTGCTCGGAAGAATCCACTTCCGCCAGCGTTTGCTGTCGCCCACTCGACTGGTGTGTCCAGTTGGATCTCAGACGATTTCTCTTCGAGCAGATATCGCACTTCCTCTACGCCAGACGCTGTTCCGACCTTGAGCACGATCGGCACCGACCAAATGGTTGTGTCTTCAACATCGCTCTCTGTGTACAGGAATCGGTCTTGGGCGAGTGTGATAGTTGAGCCATTTTCAGAAATTGAAGCGCTTACCAGCGGGTAGCCTTTCTGAAAAATCCATGAATTCATAATCCGACGTGCTGGCTGCTGCGTCACATGTTCAATCGCATCCCACAAGTCGTTGGTTTCGGTGTTTCCGTACTTGTGCTTATTCAAGTAGTAGGAAATCCCATCCTTGAACTCCTCTTCGCCGAGGTACTGCTCAAGCATTCGCAGTACCGATCCTCCCTTTTCGTATGTGAGCAAATCGAACATGCCTTCAGCATCGACGGGCGAATTCACTTCGATCTCGATTGGTCGAGTGTTCGCCAGTGAATCGACGTCGAAGGCCATCGAACGCTCCAAGCTGAACTGGTTCCATCGCCCCCATTCAGCGTTGAAATTATCGGAACACATTGTCGCCATGAAAGTAGCAAATGCTTCATTCAGCCAAATACCGTTCCACCACTCCATAGTCACGAGATCGCCAAACCACATGTGAGCGATTTCGTGCGCAATAACATCGGCGACTCGAAGCAGTTCGGGTTCGGTTGAACGTGACTTGTCGACCAACAAAAGCACTTCCCTGTAAGTGATACACCCGAGGTTTTCCATCGCACCAAACGCGAAGTCAGGCACTGCTACCATGTCGAGCTTCTGGCCGGGGTACGGAATTCCGTAGTACTTAGAGAAGAATCTCAGCGCAAATGCACCGGCTTCGAGCGAGTAGTCGGTGAGGTGTCCTTTACCGATCGGGTGGACGATTCTCAGTGGCACTCCGTCAACGTCGATAGGGTCAGTAGCCTCGAATGGACCAACTATGAATGCGACCAAATAGGTCGACATAATCATCGTGTCTTCGAACAATACCGACTTTCGTCCATCACCAAGATTGGTCTCTGAGATAGTTGGACCATTCGATACGGCGAATTGATCATCTGGAACAACAAGAGTGACGCCGTAGGACGCTTTGAATGCAGGCTCATCGAAACACGGGAAAGCACGTCGAGCGTGTGTACTTTCGAACTGAGTCGTTGCAATCGTGTGTTCAACACCATCATCATCGGTGAATTTCGAACGATAGAAACCATGAAGTTGATCGTTCAAGATGCCAGTGAACTCAGCAACAATCGTATACGGGCCACTTGCTAGCTTTGAGTCAAAACTCAAAGTCGCACGTTCCATATTCTCGTCATGCCCAACACTCGAGGCGGCCGTATCACCGCCAACTGCATCTCTGACAACAGCTGACGTAATCTGAAGGTCGGCTGAATTGATCTGGATATTATCGGTCGCTTGACCAATTTCTACTTCGATCTCAACTCGACCAAAAAACGTGGCTTCGTCGAGGTTAGGTTCAAGGAAGATTCTGTAGTGCGAAGGCACAACAAATGACGGTAAGCGATGCGGATTGGTAGAGGCGTCAGGCAAGTTTCACTCCAGTTGAAAAAACGTATCTCCGGAGCGTACCGCGAGGAGTAGCCGCGCGCTACTAGTCGCGCACTGTCATAGCCAGCAATGAATCTGCCATATTTTTACGCCACGCCTCTGCTGATTCAGGTGTCCATTCGTAAAACCCTTTACCAGTCTTCACACCAAGGTCACCAGATTCGATTTTATCGAGCAACAGACTTGGAAGCTCATGATCGTTGTTGAGTTCAGAGAATTGCCCTACTATATCTGCATGAGTAATCGAAGATTCGTTCTGGGAAATCGATCCAAACACTCCGGTTTCAGCGAACTTCGGGCCGAAGCCACTGCGAACTATTTCATCGATCTCAGATGGAGTAGCTTCGCCGTACTCAACTGTCGACATTGCTTCACGTAACAGCGCAACCTGCAAGCGATTGCTGATAAATCCTTGAATTTCGGTACGCACAACAGTGGGTTTCTTGCCAATCGCCTCGTATTCGTCTTTGACTAACGCTACAACTTCACTCGACGTATCAGGACCCGTAATGATCTCTATGCCAGGCAGCAAGTGGGGCGGATTGAAGTAGTGAATGCCAACAACACGCGATGTTCGTGTGATAACTGAACCATAAGCACTGGGCACGAATGTCGAACTATTCGAAGTGAGTACAGCGTGACTGGGTGCCAAGGCATCGATTTCAGCAAATATCTTCTTCTTTAGAATGAGATTTTCTGAAGCCGCTTCGATAACTAGATCAGCATTTTTTACCGTTCTGCTCAAATCGGTCGAAATCGAAATACGCTCCAGAGCTTGCTCAATCTGGCCTTCGGAGATACGACCAACAGATGCGAGAGCACCTAAACCCACACGAGCTCTGGATATCGCATCGTTCAACAAATCATCTGAAACATCGTTCAGAAATACCTGCTTGCCGTGAACAGCTAGCTCAAGCGCAATTCCATGACCCAAAAGTCCCGCACCGATAACTGCAACATTCTGAAACCTTGTTTCCGCTGAGGTACGGCCGCTAGCAACGTATCGGGTCTCATAAATTTCGGGTGCAGAAAATACTGGGGCCGAAGTTGCCACCGAAATATCAGCGAACAACTCACCAGCAATAACCTGCACCAGATCCCAACCGATCTGCTCCCATATCTCGAACGGACCGCCGATAGCCCAACGACGGCCTATCGAATTGGTGATGACTCTGTCGATGTCAGCCGCATCAGCGATACCCGCGTCAACCAACGCAAGCGACTCTCGGTATATCGCTGCCTGTAACCGGTTCGATATTCGGGCACGAATTTCAGTGTTCAATTCAGTCCTACAAAAATGCGGCTCAGCAACCCACTTACACCGAGTAGCCAACTGATCCGTCTTCTCGCATTGGAATCACTTGGAGGTTCCGTGGCTCGTAAGACTGCGCCTGAAAGCCTTCGACCTCCAGATCGATTCCGATACCAACGGCGTCTGGAACGGGAATGTAGCCACCATCACGCTGCCACGATGAGTTGAACATCGCGTTGAACGGCTGTTCATCTTCTTTGGAGTATTCCTGCGTAAGAAAGTTCGGAATCGATGTATCGAGACCACAAGCCGCAGCAGTCAAAACTGGTCCAAGGAAATTATGAGTAACGACTGCAGAATGGTACGACTCCGCAATTGCGGCAATCTTCTTCACAGCAGTGAATCCGCCAGCAAGTCCAAGGTCAGGACGTGCGTATTGACTTCCGCCAGCCTCGAACATCTCTCGGAATTCCCAGATCGAATGCATACGCTCACCGTTTGCAACTGGAAGTGTGGTTCGCTGAGCGACTTCAGCCTGTGACTTAATCGAGTCGATCTGTACAGGGTCTTCATAGAACATTGGTTGAAATTCGACTAACTGTTCCGCAAGTGCAATAGCCACCATTGGAGTCAGCTTCCTGTGCATTTCGAGGATGATGTCGCAATCAAGACCGGCACCTTCTCGCATCGCCGCCACGTTTTCTCGTGTGTCGTTGATTAGTCGAGGCAACGTCATCGACTGGAAGCCATCAGGAAGCGGATCTGTCTTGATCGCAGTGAACCCCTGAAGAACCGAATCACGCGCATTCAGCATCAATCCCTGCGACGTTGTTCCCTGATCTGCAGCGTCAGGACGAATACCACCCATAAGTAAATGAAGTCGAATCTTATTGCGAACTTTGCCACCAAGCAGTTGCCAGACAGGTGCTTCGAGATGCTTCCCCTTGAGGTCCCACAGTGCGATATCGACCGCGCTGACCGCTCCGGAAATGACCGAGCCACGGAACGGGCCCATTCTGTACATATACTGCCAATGGTGTTCGATATCCAGAGGATCTTTGCCAACAAGATAGTCGGCGAACTTCTTGACCACCGCATCAGTCGCTTCGAGATAGCCCCAGCAAGCCGACTGTCCGACGCCAACTAAACCGCTGTCGGTGAATATCCTAACGATCTGGCTGTTCCCAGCAAGGATCGATTCAACGCGTTCGATTTTCATTTCAGTTTGTACTCTACTTGTGGGTTGCTTTTGGTTAGTACGGATTCGCTTCGGCGAAGATGATACGCACTATTTCGATCGAATCTCAGAAATTAGGGCAATCGTTGACTCCATATCAGTAACCCTCGGGTACTTTTCGTAGTTCGGGTGACCGTTGTATCGATCAATGAGAATAGGTCGTAGCCCTGCTTGCTCAGCACCAAAGATGTCAGATTCCAACTGATCACCCACAAGAACAGCCTCTCCCGCCAGCACTCCTGCCTTCAAGAGAGCCACCTCAAAGATGCGTTTGTCGGGTTTTTCGAATCCTATCTCGCCGGAAGTTACAGCAAAATCGACATGATCGGTTAAGCCCATATCGTTGCACAACCTTTCAGGGCTCGAATTCATATTTGAAACAACGCCAACGACAAGCCCTGACTCCCTGAGACTATCCAAACCAGCGATGACATCAGGAAAAAGAGCGATTCGATACTCCTGCTTACGAACTTCAGCCCATATCTCTCCGGCAAGAATGAGATCGACTTCGTGACCAGCCCCTTGAAGAACGAGTTGCTCGAATCGTGAGAAAAACTCCCACTGTTCATCTCCATTCATCGTTCGAACTGGCTTGTCAACGTTTTGGCGAGTCATGAATTCGTCAGCCATGTGATATCCGGCATCTATACCGTCACTCGTGATTTTCAGGCCAAATTTTCCTGCTGCCTGAGCTTGGATTTGTTCTCTAGGTGGGTCAAACCCGGCAAGAGTGCCATACATGTCGAAAAGCACAGCCTTTAGTTCAGCCATCTAGCACTCGCTTTGAATTTATTTGCCGTGAAATACATCTACTTCAGTGAACCACTCGGCTGTACTGTCAGCACCGCTGCACAGACCCACTCTGCACCCGATGATTTAAGAACGGATGCAGCTGCGTTCACCGTGCTTCCAGTCGTAAAAACATCATCCACCAGCAAGATTCGCTTTCCGGAAATATAGGTAGATGAACTCGAACTTGGCATCACACCAAATGCCCTCTGCAACGCTCCTCTCCTCGCTATCGCTGTTGGCTGCTCCGACTGGGGGATTGTATTTCGTAATCTAATCAACAAGTCACTCTTGAATTCGATTTCCAGAAGTTTAGCGAGTTACGTGCCAATATCTCAGACTGGTTGTCTCCACGTGATCGCAAACGCGAATTATGAATTGGGATTGGCATCACAACATCAGCGGTGCTTCGACTCATTCCTTCAATATCGAATAACCTACTCAGCGTTGAGCCGAGCGCTCTAACATCGTCAAACTTGAAAGCCCTTACTGCAGAACCCACAGCCGTTTCGTACAAATACGACCCGTACACACGATCAAGAGGCGAACGTTCAGTCACGCATCTAGTGCAAGTGCCCGGCTTCGTTAAGGGTTCAGCACACTTCCTACACACATCTCTGGATACCAATGTCGATTCGGATAAACATATAACGCACAGAAGCGCACCTTGCCGACCGCAATGCACGCACGTCGGTGGAAATACGAGATTCAGCACACCGGAAGTGAAGTCTCTCATCAATTGCGTCATTTTCAGTAAAAAATCATGATTCAGCCCCTCCAGAGGTGCTGAATGGGCAATAGAATAGCGAAATACCGGGCCGGGGCTCGGTTCCTGAACATATTTCGGATTCGATTTGGGGGATACATGGAACTTACAATCACCGCCAACAACACGACTCTGACCGACGCAATCAAGGCGTATGCCGAAAAACGACTTAGCATCCTTGATCGAAGATTCCGTGATCCGGTGCCTGTGTTCCTACAAATTCGAAAAGAGCAGACTCGTAAGGAAGAAGATCGATTCATAGCTGAAGTAACAATCAAGCTGAATCGAGGTGTTATTCGAGGCGAGATGCGAGGTGATTCGCCTTACACTGCCGTCGACAACGTTTCCGACACCGTTACACGTCAGATCAGTCGGTATAAGAACCGATACTCCGACAAAAATCGCCGCGGTTCCGAGGGTGGACTAGGGATGGCGATAGCAGAGCAACTTGCGCAAGACTCAATCTCAGAAGTCGATGGCAGCGGGATCACCACTCTCGAACACGGGCAATTGGTTAGAACGAAGCGTCACAGGGTCAGAGCTGAATCGGTGGAAGATGCCGCAGCTCAAATGGAACTTCTCGGACACAATTTTTACCTGTTTCGCAACAAGGAAACCGAAGAGGTAAATGTTGTGTACCGCAGGCACGATGAAGACTACGGTCTTATCGTTCCTGATGATTCCGAAGAGTAGGCCTTCACCCAATATCACCTGACAGACCGTAATCCTAATACACCTTCGTCTTGACCATGCCGTCAACCGGACTGAGAGACGTTGTCCGAACGCTCTATCATTTATCACAGAGTAGCGATTACTCTCAAATCCATACTCACTAAAGTAAAGGTGTTTCAGATCGCTCAGTCATTGTCGAGTCGAGATGAGTTTTGCTAGTTGAGCGGAGTGTATTCGTAGATAACTACGGGTGTATCCAGCCCATCCGCAATCATTTCCAACGTTGGGTAAACCTGCACAAGCCCGTTGATATCCATTTTTTCGAACTTCTCTAACCCCAGTGCAGGATATTTTGCACGCTCCATTTCACCGACATATACGTACTTGATGTTGTACTTGTCGAGCGTCAAAATCGCCGTTTGGCGCAGAATGGTTTGGAAGAACCTATCGACTTCTATCCGGCGGTTTGTGACTGTCGAGGCATAACCAACTCGTTGCTGCCTCTGGTGCCAGTCCCATCCGATGACTGCTGGAAGCCCCGTGTAGATCGAAACCCGATTACCCCAGCGATATTGATCGCTAATGCCCTCAATAATTACCGGAGAACCTTTGATGTTCTCTTGCATCCATTCGATTGCATCGAAGTCATATTTCAGCGTCAGAGCACCTTCCTGATCGACGTAAGTAGCTGATTCCATGTACGCCATGCCATCCAAGGCCAATCCGCTGAATTCGAATCTTTCAGCATTTCGATCACGTGCGCCGAGCACTGGATAGATCATCACTCCAACCACTAGAACAGCCAGTAGAGCCATCCAAGCCCCTCGAGGAGCACGGAGGTTTCGGAGCGAAAGCTTCCCTGCATCAGCGAGGAACCATAGGAAGTACGCCGACCCCATTCCGAGTAGGATCCATGCCTGCAAGTAGAACTTGAAAACCGTGTTCATTCGACCTATATCGTCTTTGACCGTGAACATCTCTACCCCAGCGGCAAGAGCCATCGCCATAACGACCATGCCGACGGCGACCAGCAAATATCTCCCGCCAGGAAGTCCCGAGCCGTAGGCAGTTACCCCTGCACCGAGTACCGAAGATCCAATGATCACAGCGAACGCAATCGTCGCGAAGCCAGTGAGAGCAAGAGTTGCGACAGATACTGCAGCCAACACAAGAACAACATGCCACGTCCAACCTGCAACGCCTGACCCCGAAAGCGGTGCATTGGTAATCGATGCCAGCGCATCAGAAAGTTTTTCTCGCCACATGAACACTAACCAGCTAAGAATCACCAGCAGGAACAGCGAATGAATGACAATGTATCGCCATAACTCAGTCGTAAATTGGCTCTTGATGACGCCATTGTTGAACAGTTCAAAATTCGCGTGAAATGGCAAATAAACAATATGCCCGACTACAGCCACAAACACCGCGCTCACCACACCAACTACCATGCGTCCGATAAAAGATCGATCGCTAATTAGCAGCTGCCCACCAATTAGAAATGCCCCCGCCAACAGCAGTTGCGTAGGAAAATCCCATGCGTTGATAGCGCGTAAAGATCCAATCAGAACTCCGAGTACGAATAGTCCACCCAATGACTCCGCTATCGGTCGTTTTCTGCCAATTCTCAGATAAGCAGCAATCGTCGCGGCAAAGGCCGTTATCGCAAATGGAATAGCCAATAAATGAGCGTGAAGATCCGCAAATAAGAACGTGAAGAACGGGAATTCAGTAATTTCGTTTCCCGGCGAATTTGGAGCCATCATTCTCGAACTACGCCAAAAATCGAAGAAACCGAACGGTTGATCATGGAAGAGCGATCTTGTGACACCTTGCAGCACTTGCAGCAATCCATCGATATTTCCAGCCACAGCAACAAAAACAACCGCAATCAATCCCGCATAAACAGGAGATTTTCTTGACCAAGCCGGTATTCGCCTAGCACGCAGAGTGAGTTCAGCAAGACCACTGACTATTGAGTAAACACCACCAACTGTCAGCATGAATAACAACGGCACAGCTAGGTTGTACGCAACAGACGGGACAATTCCAGTGAACCTGATCAATGTCGCAATCATGAACTGACCAAAGTAGTAATAGTTCAGATACCCACCGGAATACCAAGGATCATAAGGCGGAATGGTTGAAGACTTCACCACAGCGTTCAGGTATGCGAAGTCCATCGGCTTCTCGCCACCCTTCCACGGGTGCCAGAGGTCAGGGTTCGCAGCGCGAATCAGCAGAAACGCCACATACCCAACGAGAAGAAGCACTTCCATTCTGATAAACCGATGCCTGTTGGCCTTCAGGTGATTTATCAAATCGTTTCCGGTAGCTCGAATCGTGAAATACGAAATCGCCGCCAATACTAGCAACGCCAAGAGCACCGCAAAGAAGCTGAAGTGCAGAACATTCACACTTACCAACAGCCACGTAGTTGTTGCTACTAAGAGCAGCCCAAGCGGTTTAGCTAACAGATAACCACGATCAGGCCACGGTCTGAAAACGACAAACGCTATCGGCAGAACTACTAGGGCAAATAACTGCGCCGCCAAGTACCAAACAACTGGCGTCAGCCAATCTGGCATCCATCTCAAGAACGTAATCGAACTCCATGTTCCGCCAGATTGCTGATCTTCCACCCCTTCGTCCGAAAGCAAGAGTCCTACGTTGGGAGCATATAAATTTTGAGATGAGAGGTTGTTGGCTCCAATCTCTAACTCCAATCGTTGGGCTGAGAATCCCTCAACGTTTTGGAACACAAACGTCTGCGGATGTTCGTATACCGAAAAGCTCTCATCTGCCCAACCGAAGTCAGCCGTAAACAGACCTTTCGAAGGTGGCTGGAATCTTTCTGGTGAACCGAAATCTAGTCGAGCAAACGGGTCTTCGTAGTAGTCGACCCCCAGCCCACCGACGTAACGACTACCTGCATACACCATCTCGTATCCGAGTTCACCTAAAAACAGTTTCCTATAAAACTCTGATGTAATCGGATATCGTTCAGGTAGCCTCGGAATCGTTGCGTAAAGCCGATTACTTAGAAGAACAAAATAGTTCGATTCGGCGAGTAAAACAGTTAATTTGTCGAACTTCTGTGAGCTCTCGTCGTTGTACAACTCAGCCCGTTCGTGCATGTCCAGGCCGATAACACCGGGTATGCCTTCTTCCCAGTGCTCCTGAACTACTTTTGATCCGGGCGCCGCGTTATCTCGCAGCCAACTCGAAACATCGTTCAGCGGATGCTGGCCCATATAGACGTTCATGAACGACAACGAATAGTGGATGGTGAAAAACAACACCAACGCTATTGGCAAAGCTTGCAACCAACGTCTGTTCGGCTGCAGCGATTTAATTACCTCAAACGCCCACCACAGTATTCTTGCACCATACAGAACCAAGAACGGTGTGATCGGCATCATGTACCGCATGAACTTCACATCGAACCAGCCGGTGATAAGCAAGTACGGCAGTACCCACGCAAGAATTACGAGGTCAGCCTTCCGCTGAGCAAGCACTCCAGCAATCACAGCACCAAGTAGCCCAAGCCACACTGTAATGCCGAGCACAGGACCAAGTCCCCAAGTACCCAGTTGAACCATCTGATAGATGTATTTAGGCGTATTTTCGTACTGTCGTGTGAACGGAAAATCTACTTCACGCCTAACCATCTCGCCCTGTGTAGATATGTTGTCTATATAGGTCTTTAAATCGATGAACATGTACGGCTGTGTGACGATCAACACGGCCAAAATCACGACACCCATAAGAACGATGTTCTTATAAGTCGTCCATTGCCTGCCCGCCGCGGCATCCGACCCAATTCCATCAGTGTCGAATCGATCGCCTTTTCTTGATGTCGCATAAATTACATGCGCCAGAACTAGCGCAATTGCCAGCGGTAGAACCGAGAACTTAGTGGCGATTGCTAACCCAAACATGACTCCTGCCAACACTGAATCGCGGCGTCGACCATGCTCCGCAACTCGTATCGAGTAGTAGACCGTTGCCACGATGAACGTCGTCATGAATGTGTCGACTGCGAAGAAGTGACTGAGCTGGATTTGCTGGACAGCTAGGGCCGAAAGAAGCGCAGCAAGTACGCCGACTCGATTGCTGAATACCGCACGACCAATCAGGAACACGAAAAATACGGTAACCGTGTCGGAAACAGCAGAAAGTGCTCGCCCCGCGTACCGGAGATCGAACAAGCTCATCCATTTGTACGGAGCTACTGCATATTGAACGGACTTCAGTGCATAGTGGGGCAAGCTACCCCAGTTAAACGAACCCGGATTAAGAGTGCTTGTCTGTGGATCGGTGATATCCGACCACTCATCACCTTCAGGAAATTGAAGGTTATAAACCTGAGAAAGAAAAGCGCGTTCATCGGGATGAAAAAGCCCTCCCTGATCCCAATTAATTCCAAACACGCGTAGCGACAGAGCCATCAACAAGATCAACGCCAGCGCATAACGCGTCGAAATCTTCGGTACCGAAATACTTTTCAAAGAAGAGAGCAACCGAGATGGCTCTGACAACAGATTATTGATTATGAATTCCGATTCGGGATCCGAATTCCCAGTGAGTGTGCCCGCATGAGGGTTCAATCGGTCATTGGAATCGACATTCTTAGCTTCACGCATGAAGACGAATTCTATCGGTGCCCACAAGACTGGCGCAGCAAGATTTGTGCTTCTCGTTACGCAAGCTGGGCGAATATCGACTTATCTTCATCGCCGAATCCGCGTCGAAAGTAAGTTTGACCACCGATCTCCTCGCATCTACGCTTGATTTCGGTAATTTCTCAAGCGCACATGCAATTCATGGAAAGTTAGCAAACCCCGTTGACCACATCTGAAACTCAGCCACTCGTCACCAGTTCGTTTGACAGGACAGTACTCCCCAACGGTCTCAGAATTCTTTCCAGCACCTTCCGACACACGAATGCCGTAAGCATTAACTTTCTATTTGGTGCCGGTTCACGCTATGAAACTCCTGAACTTGCGGGAGCGTCTCATCTTTTTGAGCACATGCTATTCAAGGGAACTCCGAGCCGACCAACTCCGCGACAAATTTCCGAAGTAGTCGAAGGCGTCGGTGGAACACTCAATGCCTTTACCGATAGGGAAGTCACCGGTTACTGGTGCCGTGTGGCACAGCCAAATTACCGGGAAAGTATCGACCTTCTCGCCGATATGACGCTTAACTCGTTGTTCAAAGACGACGATATCGCCAAAGAAAAGCAAGTGGTTTACGAAGAAATTCGTGCGTCATACGATTCGCCCGGTGCCAGAGTATCGGTGCTGCTCGATGACCTTTTATGGCCAGACCAGCCCATGGGACGAGATATCGCAGGATCGGTTGAATCTGTTGGAGCAATTTCTCGGGCACAAATGCTTAAGTACCTCGAGACGCAATATGTCGCCTCAAACACCGTAATCGCTGTAGCCGGAAATATCGAACACACCGACGTAGTGGATCAGATTAGTGGTCTACTTGGCGGATTGCATGACGGCAAAATACTCCCTATGTTCCCCTACGAGCCCAAGCCTGTGGTTAAGCGTGTGTCACTCGAACATCGCCCCACCGAACAGGCACACATTGCGTTTGGAATAGCAGGACTCGCAAACAATGATCCTGACCGCCACGCCCTTTCGATCATGTCAGTCATTCTGGGCGAAACGATGAGCAGTCGGCTCTTCGAAGAAGTTCGTGAGCAAAGGGGCCTCGCCTACGATATTCACAGCGGAGCGCACTTCTACAGTGATTGTGGTGCGTTTATTGTCGAATCGGGGATTGATCCAGCCCGTGTCGACGAAGCAATACCCGTGATCCTAAATGAACTCAGCAAAATACGAGATGGAGTCACTGAGGCTGAATGGAAGCAGGCTCTTGAGCTCACCAAAGGGCGAATGATGCTTCGCATGGAAGAGAGCCGAGCCGTATCGAGCTTCCTCGGCATTCAAGAGCTCCTTCGCAATAAGGTTGAAACCGTAGACGACATCATCGCCAATATCGCTGCTGTCACGCAGGAAGACATCAAAAGAGCGGCAAACCGCGTCATCAAATCAGAAAACCTCGTCCTCTCGATAGTTGGCCCATTCGACGATGCCAGCCACTTTGAAGATATGCTCAAGTTGGATTAATTCCCATCTTGCACTCAGTGCGTGACTGTAGCTAATCGCAATCTTGTGACCCTCTGTTCTTCGAAAATCGTTTTTAGAAATTAACGAAAAATCGATTAAGCGTGTAAAAAAAAAGCTAGGGCTCAGGTAAAAAACCAGCGTAGCTTGCTAGTCATGTTGACAAGACAAGCACCTCCAATCGACTTCAAGTGGCAGGCAGATAATATTCGTGCTCTGCGTACCCACCTTGGACTTTCACAAACTGCGCTCTCCCGAGAAATTGGTATTCGGCAGCAAACGATCAGTGAGTGGGAGACCGCTATGTACGCACCACGCGGGGCATCGGTCACCATTCTTACATTGCTAGCTGTTAGCTCGAGCTTCCAATTTGAACCTGACGCCCGCGGCAACGACAATATTCGTCCATTGATACCAGCAACATCGGAGCAGCGTCCCTCTCAGGGTCTGGCACCTCGCCGCCTTGCAGATTCGGGACCGGTGTCAGCACGATCTGTGCAACCTGCACCTGCGCAGCGCCTAACGTTTGAAGCGGCAAAAGCCGCTCAAACAGACCGTCGAACTGGTACGTACAACTCGACATACTTTGAGACTCGACCGTCAGCCACGGTTCGACGACTCGAAGTGCCTATGTAACCGATAGCCACAATCAAGTCTCAACTGCCCAACCAGTCGCTCTTCCACAACGTGTAGACAACACGGTTCCAGTACGACTAGGATTGCGCCATTGATCAACGGAGAGTTCATTTGGCCACGCGTGCATACATCCTCATTGAAACGTCAGTTGGCAAAACTAGCGAAGTTGCAGCCGAGCTAAAAGAAATTGCCATGATGAAGTCTGTAGACACAGTCACAGGACCTTTTGACATCATCGCTGTCGCAGAAGCCGACGATCTCCCAAGCATTGGCGATCTAATCAGCGACGGAATGCATAGCATTTCGGGCATCGTAAAAACCATTACGTGCCTGTCGGTTAGAAGCTGACACACAGAGAGCCCTGTTCTACACAGCAGGGATCCGCATATTGCGCTTCGAGTTCACACCTGAAGAATCAGACTTCAAACGCCAACTAAGTTCGTTCCTAGACGATGCGCTGCCCTCCAACTGGCACGGCCCAGCCGACGAGTCTCGCGACGATCATTGGAAGCTAAATCAGGACATCAAAAAGGGTCTCGCCGAACGTGGCTGGCTCGTCATGAGTTGGCCAAAAGAATACGGTGGCACCGATTCATCTCCAATGATGAACACTATCTTTGCTGAAGAGATGGCGTACCGAAGAGCCCCTGGGCATGATCGCTTCGGAACCCGAATGCTTGGCCCAACTCTAATGCGTTTCGGTACAAAGGAACAGCGCTCCAAATACTTAGGATCGATCGCTAAGGGTGAAATTCAGTGGTGTCAGGGGTACTCTGAACCAAACTCGGGTTCTGATCTCGCGTCACTTCAAACTCGGGCCGTCGACAGTGGTGATGATTTCATCGTTACCGGCGAAAAAATCTGGACATCACTCGCCCACCGCGCCGACATGATGTTTATGCTTGTGCGAACCGATCCAGATGCCGCCCCACACAAGGGAATAAGCCTCATATTGGTCGACATGAAATCACCCGGTGTTCAAGTGCTACCAATTGTGAATATGGCCGGTGTACACAGCTTCAATCAAGTGGTGTTCGATCAAGTGCAGGTGCCAAAAGCAAATCTGGTCGGCGAGCTAAACGATGGCTGGAGAGCGGGAATGACCGTGCTCAACTTCGAACGATCAGGTATCGATTACGCGGCATGGGCGCTGGCTGCCCTCGAAGAGTTGGTCGACTATGTAAATAGTGAAGACTCGCTTGTTAGTCCCACAAAATCCGATTCAAACGTACGAATCAAACTCGCAGAGCTTTACACGGAAGTCGAAGCATCGCGACTCATGTGCTACGACGTCTCATGGCGACAAAGTCGCGGTGAAATTCCATCATCCGAAGCCTCGATGAGCAAAGTTGCTGCCTCTGAGGCCTACCTCAAAGTTCTCGACTACGGTCTCGAAATTCTTGGTATGTACGGAGTCCTCGAACCGGGATCAAATCAGGCCGAATTGCAAGGCAGATTCTTCAAAATGCGCTTGTTTTACACCTCTGGGCCGATCCTTGCTGGCACGAACGAAATCCAGAAAAACATCATCGCTCAACGCGGCCTCGGTTTGCCCAGATAATAATCATGACTAAATAATCACGAGCAAACAGTCACGCTTAGCTAATTCCAGATCAGGTTTACCAGTTGGACTTCGGACTAACAGAAACTCAAGAGCTTATTCGTACATCGGCTAGAGAATTCCTAGGAGAGCGGTCTACCCCATCCGTGGTCAGAGCCGTAGCCGACGGCGATTCCGACGCGATCACGTCACTCTGGAAAGAAGTCGTAGATCTTGGATGGCCTTCGCTCACCATTTCCGAGGAGCACGGAGGAGCTGGCTTGTCGTTTGGTGACTTGGCCGTCTTACTCGAAGAACTTGGCGCAAGCCTTGCACCGATCCCGATCGTCGAATCAACGATCAGTTCATGGGTTCTCGAACGTTTCGGACCCAAATCTCTAAAGTCCGACCTGCTACCTCAAATTGCCACTGGAGATATTCTCATGACTCCAGCGATCGTCGAACGTAATGCATCATGGGATCCCAATTCAGCGAAAGTCGTAGCAACACGGTCAGGATCGCGCTTGGTGATCACAGGCGAAAAGCGATTCGTTTCATTTTCAGAGCAAGCCACACACGCGCTGACACTAGTTCGAACTGACGATGTTGAACCTGCACTAGTTGTAATCCCAATTTGGCAGTCAGTAAGCGTCGAGCACACTACACTCAAGCACGCCTCAGGCATTCCTGTTTCATCACTAACGTTCTACGAAGCCGAAGTTCCAGAAGGCAATATCGTCGCCATCGGCGAAGGAGCCATCAAAGCAACAAAAGAACTAATTGCCGCCGGCGGGGTGGCAAGATCTGCACAACTAGCCGGATTAGGCAAAGCCGTCCTTGACGTTACTGTCAAATACACCGCTAATCGTGAACAGTTTGGGCGCCCTGTCGGATCGTTTCAAGCAGTTCAACATCATTTGGCAAATATGGCTATCGCTGCCAAGCAAGTAAATCATCTCGCCCACTCAGCGGCATCGAGTTTCTCACGCGATGGCTATTCCATTAAGGCCGCGGCCCAAGCGAAAATTGCAGCAAGCGATAAGATCGCTACCCTATGCTGGACAGCTCACCAGTGCCACGGTGCGGTAGGTTTCACATGGGAACACGACCTACACCTCTATACACGCAGAGCACTAGCGTGGAAAACTGATTATGGAGACTCAGCATTTCATAAATCGAAACTAGCCCACGCTATGGGTCTATAAGGAAATATTTATTTATGTGGTGGACCGCAGAAGAAGAGAAAAACCAGCTTCGACAACAAGATTGCCTGTTTTGCAACATTGCTCACGGCGATATGCCATCGACAGAGATCTATTCAGATGACCAATGCATGGCGTTCAACGACATCAATCCTGTTGCAAACGTTCACGTTTTGATCGTTCCACGCGAACACGTGACGTACCTCACCGGCGCTACTGAACAACATGAACAGCTACTCGGTCACCTTATCCGCACAGCTGCGCGTGTGGCCCGCCAAACCGGAATATCTGAAGGTGGGTATCGTGTTGCTCTCAACCAAGGGGTCGATGCTGGTCAGATAGTCGACCATCTACATCTCCACATCCTTGGCGGTGGGAAGCTCGACAAGCTCGGCACACCACTCGGACCATCGTAAAACACACTGGAAGCGCTCAAAATTCCAGCTCGAAGAATATTCCATTGAAGGGCTGACTATTTAGTGCGCGTTGGACTCCCGTCGATTCTGTCAGGCACCAGCTATTCGGCCTTCAAATACCGTGAATATAGGCTGTTCTGGATAGCCGCGGCATTTTCAAACATTGGCATGTGGTCGCTTGTATGGGGCAGGCTGTGGCTGATGCGTACATTGACCGATTCTGAGGTGACACTCGGACTTGTTGCAACTGCAAACCTCGCACCCGTACTGATTTTCTCGATGTGGGGCGGTGTGCTTGCCGACCGCGTAAACCGACTCAAGATTGTCCGATTCACTCGGCTCATGTTCGCAGTCGTAACTTTGAGCACTGGCGCATTAATACAGAGTGATCTTGTCGAACCATGGCATGTACTAGCGATATCGAGCGTCACCGGCACACTGCTCGCATTCGACATTCCGTCTCGGTCTGCGATGGTCGCATCTATCGTCCCAAAAGAACACCTTGCAGGCGCAATTTCGCTTTACTCGATCGTATTCGGATCAGCAGCGATCATCGGCCCAATGATATTCAGACCACTCGTCGCATCGTGGGGACTTGAAGGCCTGTTCTACCTGATCGGAACCACTTACATATTCACCTTCATCACGCTGCTCATGATGTCGACCAATGGACATAAGGTCGCAGCAACCAGCAAGACAGCGTTTGAAGGTCTAATTCAGGGATTCACTTACCTGAAACAACAGAGAATAATCGCCTCAGTAATTATGCTCGGGGTGACACTCGGACTTTTTGGATCGTCGTTTGAAACCCTACTTCCGGTGTTTACCGATGAAGTGTTTCTTGGCGGTGAGAACACCTATGGTGATCTCCTACTCGGAGCCGGCATCGGTGGACTTCTAGCGACCACCACCATCACTTTAATAGGAAAAAGGGTACGCCCTGCTCTGTACTTACTCATTGCCGGATTGGGGGTGGGTGCCGCCCAGCTAACTTTTGCTCGTATGGATCTACTGAGTGTTGCGATACTCATCGCAGGAATAATGGGTGGATTCAAAGTAGTCCTTGGAACGATGAACACAACCGTAGTTCAAACCCTCGTCGATGAAGAGTTTCGTGGACGTGTGATGAGTATTAACCAACTCACATGGGGAGCGTCAGCACTTGGCGGTCTACTCATGGGCTACCTCGCACAAAGATTCGACGCTCCGACAGCGATGACTCTTGGCGGGTCGGTCACAGTACTCGCAACCGTACTAGTAGGACAACGACTAATCAGAAGCTTCGGAATCGGTTCAAAACCGAACATAAATTCCGACACTCAAGCCAAACCTACAAACTGAAATAGAGGCAGTTGAACCAAAAGCATCGTTTTTTATGCTTTATCGCATAATTCTCTTACCACCCTAATCATCGATTATTAGTTGCGACATGCCTCTGCTGTGGGCATAATGAGCGCGCTCACCTCGGGTACAAAGTTGTACTTGTCCCTTAGGTGGCCAGCCCGGATATACAAATTAATCCGGGGTTTCTAGCTGATATTTCTGTGTTGCCAGCTTGAACTATCTGAATTAACACACGAAAGGAGAGGGCGCTTGCACCCGTTTGCATACGTTGCCCCAAGCACGGTAGCTGAAGCCGTGGCTGTGCTAGATAAACATGGTGATCGAGCTCGACCGCTAGCAGGTGGAACTGACCTGCTAGTGAAGGCGCGAGCCAATGTCTGGGAATTGGATGCCGTTGTCGACATCAAGAACATTCCAGAACTTATGAAACTTTCTGTCAGTAATGACGGCCTCAGCATTGGCGCTGGAGTGCCTTGCTACCAGATTTACGACAACAGCCAAATTGCTGCTGAATACCCTGGAATCGTTGATGGTGCATCCATCATCGGTGGAATCCAAATCCAGTCTCGTGCTGGTGTTGGTGGAAACCTTTGCAACGCTGCACCTTCCGGTGATGGCATCTGCCCACTCATCATTCACAGCGCAGTCGCAAAAATCGCTAGTACAGGTGGTACTCGCGAAGTTGCCGTAGAAGATTTCTGCACAGGCCCTAGCCGAACCGTTCTTAAAGCCGGCGAACTTCTTGTTAGCATCGAAGTACCAAAGCCCGCTGCCAACTCTGGTGCAGCGTACACACGATTCATCCCTCGAAACGAAATGGACATCGCTGTGGCTGGAGTAGGTGTTTTCGTTCAGCTCGATGCTTCGGGTAAAAATTTCGTATCTGCACGAATTGCACTCGCTTCGGTCGGGCCAGTTCCTATCTTGGCAAAAGAGGCTGGAAACAGCCTTGCTGGCAAGCCGGTAAACGACGAGACAATCGCCACCGCCGCTGCACTCGCAAAAGCTGCGGCATCACCAATTACCGACATGCGCGGTACGATCGAACAGCGAAAAACACTTGTAGAAGTGCTCACAGGCCGAATGATCAAACAGGCCGTTGAACGGGCAAGGGGCTAAAAGAACCACATGACTACTAACTCCCCAAGCAAAGTTCACGTAACTACGACCATCAACGGTCAGAAGCACGAACTACTCGTGCCGGGTTACATGAGCCTGCTCGACACACTACGTGAACTCATTGGCCTCACAGGTACCAAAGAAGGCTGTCTTGACGGCAACTGTGGTGCTTGCACGGTCAACGTTAATGGCCGAATTGTCGATTCCTGCCTCGTACTGGGTGCAGAAATAAACGGCAAGGAAGTCAACACAATCGAAGGAATGGCAACTTCAGAGGGTCTTCACCCTCTCCAGCAAGCATTCCTTGAAGAGGCGGCTCTCCAGTGTGGTATCTGCACACCAGGCTTCCTCGTCGCTGCAAAAGGTCTGTTGGACAACGAGCCTTCACCAAGTGAAGGTCGAATCCGACATTGGCTCGCAGGAAACCTTTGCCGCTGCACCGGCTACGACAAAATTGTCCGAGCCGTGCAAAAAGCAAGTAGCTAGAACGTAACTCCAGATGGCTGTCGGCTAAGCGTCGGCAGCCATCGAATCAAATCTGGCATGGTCACGGAGAGATATTATGGTCCAAACATTTGAGCCAAAAACTGACTACAAAGTAGTTGGTACACGGCCAATTCGACACGATGGATACGACAAAGTAACCGGACGTGCGATTTACGGCGGAGACATGAAACTACCCGGATTGATCTGGGGAGTATGTGTTCGAAGCCCGCACGCTCACGCCAAAATAAAGTCGATAGACACATCCGCGGCCGAAGCTGTTGAAGGCGTTTTCGCGATCATCACAGGTGCAGACATGCCAAAGGCACCAAGTAAACTGGTGGACCTTGGTGAAGGTAACATCAATTTCAAATGGGCATCAAATAAGTTGATGGCAGACGATAAAGTACTCTACCGCGGACATCCAGTGGCAGCCATCGCAGCAGTCGACCGGTACACCGCCGAAGAAGCTGCCCGCAAAGTTGTCGTTGAGTACGAAGTATTGCCATCAGTAACGAATGTAGTGGACGCACTAAAATCTGGTGCTCCAGTTATTCTCCCTGACATGGTCGGGGACGATCTTGGTGAAGACGTAACAAACACCAACATGGCGGCTCACGTTCGTCACGAATTTGGCGATGTCAAAGGTGCAATGTCAACCGCTGCTCACACTGTTGAGCGCGAATACAACATGCAGATGGTCCACCAAGGCTACATCGAACCCCAAAACGCTACGGCAACGTGGGATGAAGAAGACCGAATCAAGATTTGGACTAGCACTCAGGGCGCATTCCCTGCACGTACACAGATTGCAGGAATCCTTCAGGTCGATGTTTCTCGAGTGAAGGTAACTCCGCTCGAAATCGGTGGTGGTTTCGGAGGCAAGATTCCGGTCTACTTCGAACCACTCGCAGCACTTCTCTCCAAGAAGTCACGACGTCCAGTAAAGATGGTGATGGAACGAACTGCAGTGTTCGAAACCACCGGGCCAACCCCTGGAGCACGCATGATCATCAAACTCGGCGCAGACGCCAAAGGTAAGTTGACTGCTGCAACCGCTGACATCTGGTTCGAAGCTGGTGCCAACCCCGGTGCATTCATCGGCCCAGCAGCAATGTGCATTTACGCTCCTTACGAGATTCCTAACACTCGAATCGACGGGTGGGACGTTCTCGTAAACAAGCCAAAAGTAGCTCCATACCGAGCGCCTGGCTCACCACAGGTTGCGTTTGCTATGGAATCAGCCGTAAACGAGCTATGTGAAAACGCCGGTTGGGATCCACTACAGTTCCGGATCGACAACGCTTCAAAAGAAGGAACACGCCGTGGTGACGGAGTTCTGTTCTCGAAAATCGGAATGCAAGAAGTTCTCGAAGCCACAAAGAATTCTGCCCACTGGAATGCACCTCTAGGTGATGCTCCAGCAGGCAAGGTTCGAGGTCGAGGCCTTGCAAACGGATACTGGTTCAACATCGGACTAAAATCCTCTGCGAACCTTTCCGTGAACAGCGATGGAACGGTCCAACTAACAGAAGGCTCTACAGATATCGGTGGGTCTCGGACATCAATGGCCATGCACGTTGCTGAGGTTCTTGGCATCGGCGCTCATGATGTGCGACCAACAGTTGGCGACACTGAATCGGTCGGCTACACAGATGTAACAGGTGGCTCACGAACTACCTACGCAACTGGTTACGCCTGCTGGATCGCCGCCAATAATTTAGTAGATGTTCTCAAGGAACGTGTTGCTATCCTCTGGGACATCAACAAGGATGATGTCGATTTCAACGATGGCGTATTCAGCTCCAAAGCAGAAGCTGAAAAGACAATCGGATTCAAGGAACTTGCCGGCAAGCTGGAAGACCTAGGTGGCCCAGCGAACTCGACTGGCAGTGTCGACCTAGAATCGGCTGGTGACGGTTTTGGTACACACATCGCCGACATCGAAATTGACTTGGCTACAGGCAAGAGCGACATCATCCGCTACACAGCTGTTCAGGACGTCGGAACTGCGATTCATCCAGCGTATGTCGAAGGGCAGCTCCAAGGTGGGTCGGCTCAGGGAATTGGTTGGGCAC
>JABMNN010000073.1 GCA_013204545.1 Chloroflexota bacterium
AAGTGGTGCACCGGCTTCTGGCGACCAGTTCGACGTTGTTGCCACAGATAGAGAAGCTCGTGATCTCGTTGAAACACGTGAACGCCTCGCCGCTAAACGTAAGGATGTCCGAGCGGCAACCACCATGGCTGAAGTCATGCGCCGTGTTCAACAGTCCGATTCGAAGGAACTTCTGATAGTCATAAAGACAGGCAACCACGGTTCAATCGATGCCGTTCAACGTGCTGTTGAGGAAGTCTCGAACGACGAAGTTCAGGTTCGAGTGCTCAGTGCCGCATCCGGTGCTATCAATGAATCCGACATCCTTCTCGCTTCAGCCTCTAACGCCATTGTCATGGGATTTGAAACTCCTGTTGAGTCTGGCGCACGCCGAAAGGCAGAGGTTGAAAGTGTAACCATCCGAACTTTCGACATCATCTACAACCTCATCGATGAAGTGCAAGATGCCGCACGTGGACTTCTCGAACCAGAACGCAAACTGGTGGTATCAGGCCACGCAAACGTGCTGGAAGTATTCGAACACGGAAAACGCGAACAAATCGCCGGATTCCGAGTTACCGATGGCATCCTCAAGCGATCAGGTCGCCTACGTGTGATTCGAGCCGGAAATGAAATCTTTGATGGTGCCATAACTTCCATGCGTCACCTCAAAGAGAGCGTTCGTGAAGTGGGCAACACCTTCGAAGGTGGTCTGACAATCGATGGATTCCACGAACACCAGATCGGTGACGTCCTCGAAGGCTACGAAATTCAAGTGACCCGACGATAGTCGACAGTGTCAGATTATTCGCTTGATTGGTCTCGACAGCTTCGAGGTTGAATGGCGATAGGAGTTACGTAAGCATTGGATGAACGACGTGGCGGGCGTATTAATCACACGATTCAGCGCGAACTTGGGCCACTGATAGAAGGGCTAAGTGATCCGCGACTGTCATCGATGACCTCTGTAACCAGTGTCGATGTAAATCGCGACTTATCGGTAGCAAAGGTCTACGTAAGCATCTTCGGTACCGAAGAAGAACGGGCATCCGCGCTGGAAGCGCTTCGTTCGGCAGCCACACGCCTGCGTATGGCAATCTCTCAACGAATCGAAATCCGTACAATGCCTAAACTCTCGTTCTACGCCGATTTAACAATGCAAACCGGCGCAGACATGGAACAGCTAATCGATCGGGTAATGGGCGAAGACAGCCGTCGCTACAGCGATAGAGATGGCAGTTGACCAATCAAAAGAACGCAGCGACCGAATTGAATCGCTCGGTCGCCGACTTTGGTGGTTATTTGAATATCAATAAGCCGCAAGAATGGACGTCGACCGACGTTGTTCGCAAGCTCAAAGGTATAACACGAGCCAAGAAAGTAGGTCACGGCGGAACCCTTGATCCCATGGCCACTGGAGTGCTCCCAATATGTATTGGATCTGCCACTCGATTTGCCGACACCGTGCTGCTGGGCACCAAATCGTACCGAATCAAGATGCTGCTCGGATCGTCGACGAACACATACGATGCGACCGGTGACACTACCGCTGAAGCAGATTGGTCCGCGGTAACCAGCGATCAAGTGATCGATGTCTTAAAAGGCTTCGAAGGTAAATTCGAGCAAGTTCCACCGATGTTTTCGGCACTGCACCACAACGGACAAAGGTTGTACGAACTGGCTCGAAAAGGCATCGAGGTAGAACGACCGGCACGCCCAGTTGAAGTGATGAGCCTAGAACTCGTCGAATTCAACTCCCCTGAGCTTGTTCTTAATGTTGAGTGCGGACACGGCTTTTACGCCCGATCACTCGTCCATGATATTGGTGAAAAACTTGGCACCCACGCACACATGACAGGACTCGTTCGCACCAACTCCGGTGCCTTCAATATCCAAGATGCAGTAACAATTGAACAGGTCAACGAAGCGGCTGAATCGGGTGATTGGCGAGAACTTGCGATGCCGATCGATACCACGCTTCAGCACATGCGACAGGCCACTCTAACCCCAGTTCAAACAGAGATGGTCAAACACGGTCGGCAGCTAGCGGTCGGCGACATTGGAAATCCCGGCGAGTACGTTTCAGGCGACCGAATCCGTGCCTACACGCCAGATGAAGAACTTTTGGCAATACTCATATTCGAACCAGAAATACTCGGATGGCGTCCCGAGAAAGTATTAGCAGCAATCTAGAGATAGTTCCGTATTGAGCTTCGAATTACGGCGCATAATCAAACCTGTGCTTGTTATAGTCGAAGGCAGAATTTGCAAACGATACCGCTCGTAACAGCCGACCCTCTCAGTAAATGAATTCCAGATTAAAATTCAAGAGTTTCCAAATTGCACGATAGTCCGCTTGCTGTTGTAGCAGAACTCATTCTCCTACTGTCGGTCATCCTCGTCGCCGCTAAAGTTGGTGGCGAAATATCTGAACGCTACCTGAAAATCCCACCAGTTCTTGGCGAACTATGCGCCGGAATCCTCATCTCCCCGTTCTTACTCGGCGGAATCCACTGGTTTGGTGGAGGAGCAATCTTCGAACTGCCCGTTGGAACAGGCGATGGTCTACCAGTAGAACCCCAGCTCTTCTTCGTCGCACAGCTAGCCGCAATCGTGCTGCTATTTGAGGCCGGACTCGAAACCGACCGCGACAAATTCATGAAATACGTGCGTCCTGCGACGATAGTCGCCAGCGGTGGAGTAATCTTGCCGTTTCTGATGGGATTTGGCGCCACTGTATTGCTCGGATTCGCCGATATGGGCTCGATCGAGGGAATGGTACCCGCACTGTTTGTGGGTGCCATCATGACAGCGACCTCAGTAGGTATTACGGCTCGAGTGTTGGCAGATATCAGAAGACTCGATTCACCCGAAGGCGTAACCGTACTTGCCGCCGCGGTAGTCGATGATGTACTAGGAATCATCGTCCTAGCAATCGTTATAGGAATCGCCGAAGAAGGCACCGTCACTGCCGTGGCTATCGGAATCATCTTCCTCAAGGCTGTCGGGTTCTGGCTTGGACTAATGGTTCTCGGCTCATTAGTTTCAAAGTACATCTCAAGCGGAGTACTCTGGTTCAAAAGTGCTGGCGGTGCTCTCGTACTCGCGTTAGCCCTAGCGTTTATTGCCTCCGCCGTCGCCGAAATATATTTCGGACTCGCCATGATTATCGGTGCCTACACAATGGGACTCGCCCTCTCAGGCACCGAACTAAAGCATCAGGTTGAAGATTCGATGCGAGCGGTCAACAACTTCCTAGTACCGATCTTCTTCGTCGTCATTGGTATGCAAGTCGATTTCACCGCCTTCGGTGCAGGCGATACATCGCTCGCTTCGGCAATCATCTTCGCCGTAGTCCTATCCATCTTCGCTGTCATAAGCAAAGCAGTGGGTGCAGGAATACCGGCATACTTCGTGGGCTTCAACCGAATCGGCGCAACCCGTGTTGCGCTCGGCATGCTCCCCCGTGGTGAGGTAGCGCTAATCGTCGCAGGAATTGGGCTCGCTTCGGGCGTAATCGGTCAAGACATCTTTGGCGTAGCCATAGTCATGACGGTTTTCACAACCGTCTTGGCACCTGTGTTCCTCATCCCCGCCTTCAAGGGTGGAAGTGGCCTAAAAACCGGCGCCGAAAACGAAAACGAGACCGAGATCGGCGAGTAAACTCGCAGTTCCGGTACTTTTACGTTTAATTCACTTGCCCATGTGTATGATTTAGCCGCGTTTCAATACCCCGACCCAGCGCTTGGTATCCACAGGAGAATCCAGTGCCAGAGCAAAAGCATACATTCGAACAGACAATTTCATCCGAAGAAGAACTTCGAGAAACATTGGGTTACCCGAGCCAACGTGCCGCTGAGAAAGTCATCGATCACATCGACGAACACTGCGCTTCGTTGATTGCTCACTCACCATTTCTGGCCATCGCATCCGCCGATGGCGATGGGAATATGGATATCTCTCCAAAAGGCGACCCCGAAGGATTCGTGAAGGTTCTCGATGAAAAAACACTCGTGATTCCAGATCGTCTTGGGAATCGACGTGGTGATACTTTTTCCAACATCCTCATCAACCCGAAAGTCGGACTCTACTTCCTTGCGCCCGGATACCGAGAAACGCTGCGAGTGAGCGGCACCGCTAAAATCGTGCGCGATGCCACACTTCTTGACTCGATGGCGGTCAACGGCAAAATCCCCGCCCTCGCATTGGTAATCTCGGTAGAGAAAGCATTCTTTCACTGCGCGAAATGCATAATCCGATCAGGATTATGGGATCACGAAAAATGGCCCGACGTAAGCGACATTCCGTCGCTAGGAAAAATACTAATCGACCACGCCAATCTCGACGAAACAAAAGAGACAGCGGAAGCAGTTCAACAGTCGATCGACGAAGCATATATAAACAACGTCTACTGAACTGTTCTGTCATAACCCAAGGCTGACAGGGACGCCTTTGGTCAAGGATTACTTGTTATTTGATTCCGAAAATTGCAGCAATGCAAATTCGATACTAAGCTGTTCACTCATGAGGAACCTTCACCAGATAGGGATGTGATTTTGATGAAGTCGACACGTTTTCTACTGATACCGATGCTACTTGCCTTGATTGCTTTTGCAACGATGGCACCACACTTCAGATCATTCGATCGATTATCGATCAATGTGGATGTCGTCTCGACAGAAATTCTCTCAATGGATCTCTATAGCGGCGGAAATGCCATCCAGGGTGTGGCGAGCGTAAATCTCCAATCAGAATCACGGGTTGGCGATGACGTGTTTAGTGGAACGGGAACTCTCAGGTTCTCAGCTCGTTGCATATCTCCACGCTGCGAAGATTTCTCCTCGGGTAAGGGAGTTTCGATGCGTGGAGAAATAAAGTTACTCGGAATTTATAACGGCAACCGGGTCGAAGGGCAGGGCACTCTCTCAGGGCCGATCATCTTCAAGTTCGACAAAACAGGCGCCCCGGTCGGTTTCGCGGGGAAAGGCGTTGTCATGAGTGCCCGAGTCAGCTCACAACTCGTCGGCAAGTAATTATCTGAGTGTTTTTGTAAATCGCTGCACGTGAGTCCCGGCCCTTGCTTCCCGAAATGAAACAAAAAAAGCCCTCAGCAATTTCGCCGAGGGCTTTTTTGTTCGCAATATGGATCCAACGAGCAGGGTTGAACTGCCGACCTGTTGATTACTCTAAGGCTTCGCATTCACCGCCAATTTCATAAGCCCACTAATCACGAATTCTCTGTTGAATATGGATGTGGATTGGCAGTGTCGGGGCAGAACCTACTACTGCTACCCGATCAAAGCCCGCCTATCGAGTACAATCTGTCAGGCGCGGCAATGCAAGGGGCCGCGTGCGTTAGGTGATTTGCAATGCACGAGCTACCGAAAAGTACTACAAGAGTGGTAACCCGATGACTGTTTGGATATCTCAAAAATGCCGTGAAAGCAAGATTGACGAGGACCTTCACGACGAATGCACCGACAAAGATTGCCAGTGCGAATGCCACCCGCCACAAGCGAATCAAGACTAACCTGACAATCGAACGAGAAGCCTTCAAAGTTTAGAACGAACGGGCTGTGGCAGACGATACGACGCCCATGCCACAGTTTCTGATCGTGACATGAAAATCAGTCGATTTGTGACACTGATTTGTGCCTAATACACAACTCATCGCGCAGGAATGATCCGTACTCGAGTTACACCAGCATGGCTAACGTATTTGTCCGGTTGGGTTGCCATGCAGCATACTTGGCGCGGTTATCCCGGAGAACTTTAGCCCATCGTTCTGATGACACATCACGCCGACTCGCGCTCACGTTTATGCCTGACGCCGACCACGTATCTTCCCGAACACCCAGATTCCTAGACGGATATATTCAGAACAATTCGCCCCTTGCCGTGCGAGGTTTCGCTCAATTCATGGGCTTGTTTTGCCTGTTCGAGCGGAAAGATTTCCTGTATCGACGGGCTGACCTTACCAGCGGCGAATAATTCGTTGACAGTGTCAAACACTTTGATCGAATTCACCATTCTCCCAACACGCAATGCTCGGACCCCGTAATCCTTCGCCAGCTTCATGTCAGGTTCCCCGACAATCGTAACGAGAACACCATCTTTCTTCAGCGTCTGCCATGACTGTCTCTGTACTTCACCGCCGACGGTATCCAACACGATATCTACGCCATTGACGATATCGATAGATGTATTGGTGTAGTCCACCGCCTCATCAGCACCCATAGATTTCAGGAATCCCAAATTCTCGGTAGAGGCTGTCCCGATAACCTTTGCGCCTTTCCATTTCGCAAATTGAACACCCCACATGCCAACTCCACCTGCGGCACCCTGAATTAAAATCGAGTCTCCTCGTTGTAGCCCCGCCGCCTGAAAAAGTGCTGCCCAGGCCGTACGCGCCCCCACCCCGATAGTTGCGGCTTCAAGGAATGTCATACCCGCGGGTTTCGATACAAGGTGCCCATCAGTCGCAATGGCATAGTCAGCATAAGTGCCTCGCCCTGTACCCCATACTTCCTGTCCAACCGTAAATCCGACGACTCCATCACCGACCTCTTCAACCACGCCAGAAAGGTCGATGCCAGGAATCGCGGGAAGGTCGGGATTCATTCCACTTCGCTGCTTCCAGTCGACCGGATTAACTCCGGCGGCACGAACACGAACGAGTACCTCGCCGTCGTTAGGTTTAGGGATGGGAACCTGCTCCAATCTCAAAACGTCAGCAGTACCGTGCTCGTGGTAGCGAATAGCCCGCATAGTGTCCTGCATCAATGCTTCTCTCCAGCCATTACTTTCATTGTTAACAATAGTTTTCTGATTCCCTCTTCGATACCTACATGTAGCGGCGAAAACCGACACACTGAAGGAATCGATTTAGCCGTTCATTAATGTAGAGTTCCTATCGGCTTCTAATCGCGTGGCCGAATCGGGTGATCTGCCTGCCCACAGTCTAATCCGGCTGCTGCAGTATTTTCCTGCTTCAAAAACCCGTACGATACCAAGTTAGTTCCTCTGCGCCGGAAATTCAGGGGGCCAAATCTTGACAAGGATAGTGACTATAGTGGTTCGCCAATTACCTCCGACGTCAACCGAAGCAAAGCTTGAGCTTGGCTGGCAGGTTGATGAAAATTGGTCTCCAAAGTTCTGGCAGGCCAACGGTGCAGCGGTCGGCCAGCACGTGACCAGTGACTTGGTAACTGTCCCATCAGAGTTTATGGCTCGTCATGGAATCATTATCGCTCAATCAGGATCAGGCAAATCGTATTTTCTCGGACGATTAGTTGAAGAACTCCTCCTGAAGACGAAAGCCCGTGTTGTGATTCTCGATCCAAATGCCGACTTCCGTGCTGTCAATCAGTTGAAGCCTTCAATCGTTGGCGGCCAGAACGAAGAATATCCGACAGAAGAACTGTCTTCATACAAATCTGACTGGACCAAGATCAAAAAAACCGTATTTCGCGTCAACCCATCTGGACGAGACGGCGGAACGCAGAGTTTTGAACTCTGGTGGCCGAACGTAAACATTGATGTCGTAGCACAGGAACTGAGTCTTATACAGCGAGCGGAGTTCGCACACTGTCATAGGTTCGTCGGGCTTATGGCTCGGTTGTTTGAATCTTCAACTGACCATCAACTTCCCCAAGGACTTGATGGCCTTTTAGATCGCTGTGAGCAACTATTTTTTCATTCAAAACAACATGACATCGATAACGGAGAGACATTTGTAAGCTCGGTTATCGACAATTTTCGCGACCTGTTCGGTCTACGTTCATCACGTGAAAAATACGAAGCACTGCAACGTGCCCTTATGCCGACAAAATATGTTTCGGATGATACGGGGCGGTTCTATTTTTCAAGGGCACGGTACTTTCAACTGGCGGGTGTGTTGTCAGACCGTCCGCACGCGGAGGAGTACTCGCAGAGAAGGCTCACGGTTGTTGATCTGCCCTCAATACCGGACCTCGATACGAGGAGCCTGGCGGTCAGTTCAACGTTAAATCTTGCGTGGAGAGTTGCACGATCTGAATGGGAAAACGCACTCATGGCATCTCCCGTTGAAGATCACCGAGTGCCAACATTTGTGGTCCTCGATGAGGCACATAATTTGATACCCAATGACCCGCGTTCCTTCTCAGCTGCGGCGGTGCGTGAGCAGTTCCGTACGATCGCTGCTGAAGGGCGAAAATACGGAGTGTTCCTGCTCGTAGCTACCCAACGACCCGATAGGTTGGACACACAGATTTTGTCCGAGTTCGAAAACAAAGCGATTATGAGGATTAGTTCGGCGCAGGTCATCGAGACGATAATTTCTCAACTCGGGCTAACCGGTCGTGAAGCTTCAATGCTTCAAGTCGTCCCGTCGTTAGGTGTTGGCCGTGGTGTCTTGCTCGGCAGATGGAGCGGTTTTGAACCAACGCGCTTCGCTACGGCAGCCAGACGTACGGTGGAAGGCGGTCGAAGCCTCCGATCCGAACATTGGACACACCGGTAACGCTCAATAATTTCTGAAAATGCTATCGGATGAATCGAAGCAGCCTCCACGAATCTAGTGCGTGATTGGGTCTATTCGTGGTCAAGGCGGCGGTTCTGTTAGAACTCAGCGCTCACTTAGTGAATTGGTCAACTTGAATACATGATCGACCCCTGTATTCAAGTCGACAACTCGGTCATTAGAATCGACCAGCTGTTGGTGAAGATCTTCCGTCGAACGTTCGTTGAAACATGCCCGCTACCCGCAGACTGGACTCTTAAATAGTTCCGCAGTTCGTCGAAAGCATTACAAAAACGACTCGTTGACTCGAACTGTTTGAACCCAAGCATTGGATGGTAACGCTGCTTGATTCCTCGTTGATGAGTTCACGAGGCATTAGTTTTCCTTCGAGTCAGTTGGAAGCGACGATTCCTCGTCAGGTTTCTTCGCAGGGTCAGGGCCGAGCATCGTTTGCGCGAGTGTTGTTTGCAAGGCTGAATGAAGTTTTACCACCGACCGGGCGAATATTAACCCTAGTGCCAGCAAAATAATGATGGGGATCGGTACTGAGAACTCACCGATTTTAAGGAGATTGGAGATGAACGGAATCGCCCAAATGCCCAACAACAGCACGATTCCAGCCATCATGCTGTCCCGCAGCAACGCTTCTGCCGTTTTGGGGTTCCAGTCTCTTCCAATGCGGGTAATTGGTCGAAATGCCGACTTTGATAAAAGCTCCGCCATTCCTGATAGTTGCCGCCATAATACGAATCCTGAGGGCAAACAAAGTGCGAGGACTCCCGCACTAATTCCTAGTCCAACTAAACTTTCGTCAATTCTTAACCAACTAGAAAGATTTGCGCTGAAACGCAGCGAAAAAGTTCCTATTCCTAGCAGAACCGAAATCAACACCATGCTTAGCAACGCAAGCTTTCCTGATCGCTGTATAGCCAGTGCCGTCGGGCTCTTGAAACTAAATGCCCGTTGCAGGGCAGTAAGCCAAATATCGAGGATATTAACATAACTCTTAAGCCACGATGGAGATCTCCGCTCCAGCATATTAGCGACTACATTAGAACCCGCAAAAAACAGAGGATACGTAAGGGCAGTTATCGCGGTAGTAACAGCAATAACGGGGTATAAAAATGCTCCAACAGCTCCGTTATCAGCCCCTATCTTGACCATCGCCAATGAAAATTCTCCAGACTGCGGCATGCCCATTCCAGTCTGAAGAGACGTCCGGCCATCATACCCAGCGAAGAATGTTGCAATTGTCGTTGCGATCATCTTCCCGAACGTAAACACAACGGCAACCAAAATCGCTGGCCCGATAAATGTCACGAACTCGTGAACATTGATGAGCATTCCGATCGATACGAAAAATAGGGCTGCGAATACATCCCTGACTGGTTCCATTCGATGAATAATCTGCTTTGAGTGTTCCGAATCTCCAAGAACAGCCCCGATCAAGAAAGCTCCGGCCGCCGCCGAAATCCCAAGCTCTTCGGCGACTAAGGCAAGACTGAACGCCATCGCAAGGCTTGCGATCAAGAGCGTGTCGGATGACTTCAGTTTGGCGACAGCGGAGATCAGGCGAGGAGCAATCAATGCTCCGCTCACTAGAGCAGCACCTGTAAATATTGCAAGTTTGATTGCGATTTGACCGACGCCTTCGACATCGGTTGTGCCCCCGGTTGCGACACCCGATAATACGGATAGAAGAGCCACCGCAGCGAAATCTTCCACTACTAAAATGCCAACGATCAATCGACCTCTTGGACCGTACAATTCACCAGCATCTCGAAGCATCTTCACGAGAACCGCTGAACTGCTAATTGACATCGCTGCACCCAAGAAAACAGACTCAGTAGCAGTCCATCCGAACGCTAACCCAAGTTGGTAACCAAGCGTAATCATCAAGGTGACTTCGACTGCACCGATGAACAGAACCTTTAGTCCAACTTGGCGAACACGTTCCCATCCGAATTCCAACCCAAGAGCGAATAGGAGCAACACTAATCCAAGATCGGCGAGTCGGCGAATCGTTTCGACATCTTCGATTATTGGATTGTCAAACGTGAATGGTCCGACGATAACGCCCGCGATTAGATAACCTAGGATTGCCGGGAGACCCAGTTTGCGGACAATTACGATGCCGACCCCCGCTACCGACATGATGATCGCAAAATCTCTAAGTAGGTTTGCTTCTGAATGCATTAGCTAGGGACCATTAAAACTGTGACGGAGCTATTGAAAGATTGTTAGAACGCTAATTCGGTGTGTGTCGCGACTCTTCGCCGCATTTCGAGACAGATCGAGGGCGTACAGCCTCAGGCCCCTGATCTCTGCCGAACGAACCCAGGTCAGGCTGCTCAACAATTGAAACTCTCAAACTTGCGATTTCCTTTGAGATGAATTCGAGCTCGTTACGCCGAGAGGCTTCGTTTTTCAGCACGATTCGTAATCATCTACTTCGTGTGACGCACCGTCTACAACCTAGCCAGCGAGGTTATACATCCGTTGTTCCCTGAGTGACTTGACCGAGAAAACCCCGGTTGAGGATTCTGTCAGAACTCAGCGCTCACCACCATTTCGGTCAGTTTAACTACAGGATTCATCACTGTAGTTAAGTCGATAATTCGCACACTAGAGTCGATCACTTATCTGTGAACTCAATCTCTTAATTGATAGCGCCGTGTTCATCCGAGAGCCCGATTCTCCTCGAACTCCACCAACCCCCACACGCCCGCAAGGCGACCACACCAACCCTGCGCCACAGGATTCACACTGGCTGCTCTGGCTCTCTGAAATCAAACCTCATCACCGCTCGGGAAGTCTCTGCAACCAACCAACATATCGAATGGTGCCCGGTCTGCGAAAAACCTATGATCGTGCCTGTTATCTGACACCGTAAATGAACTGGCTCTTCGACCCGCTTTATGCCAATCTGATACGAGTCGGCCCTCCACCAGGTCACCCATATACGCTCCATTGGCTCGATATATTTCGTGTCGCCTGAATCGTCCTACATGCCGACCGTCAAAGGTCCACAAGTTTTCCCCTTCACGAAAACCAAAATAGTCTCCCGACCAAGTCCATAAATCATCTTTGGTCGGGTGCTCAGTTACATGCGAATCTCCGGTTCCATCAACCACATAGTGCGGTGGCACCTCGTCCGGGTGCAACTCTGGAGTCCTTAACACCTGAGCAGAGTACCCCTCTTCAAGTTCGTCCCCACTAATATGATGGCGCGCTACATGTAGATGTACAGAAATTCTGTTCAGAAGTTCATCAAAACCGGTGTGCTTGAGCACAAAATCCGTGGCCCCCACAGCAATAGCCTTACGCACTTCTTCAACATCGGCAGCAGCCGTGAACATTATCAGCGGAATTTTGGAAACTTGCCTGATGCGATGGCACAACTCGATACCGCTCAGACCTGGTAAGTTCATGTCGAGTAAAGCTAAGTCCGGATGAAACCGTTCGAACTCCGCCAGCCCCTCAATACCATCACTCGCCTCGGCTACCTCGAATTCCTCGTCTTCAAGCCAAGCGACCAATGCAGCGCGAATATCGGATTCATCCTCGACGATGAGAATCTTCAATGGCACTTTCGCACCGACCTTAAACTCAGGGCGAGGAAACCCTATTTAGATTCTCGCATTACAGGAATATGGGAAACTAGGTGGCAACCACCATGATTGTGACGATTACAGGCGGGTTATGGCGAATTTAATCAGAATACACACAAGTCATCCCAGAATCAGTAGTGAATGGCTCCATCAGATTCCGAAACCCACGCAATCACCGAAACTGCCAAAACTCAGAGCCGGCACCGACCGACGAACCACCGCGCTCGTCAAAAAACTATCCGCAGTCTCTGCAGTAGAAAATCCGATATCCGAGTGATGTTCGAAGTGTTCTCTTGGAAGTTGACGCAAAAAGGCGGTTTGGACAGGACATAGTAGAACTCCTCAGCAAATGAGAAACAATCCCACTCTGCCACAATGCTGAGTTCTGACTAGAACCCTGACTAGCTGTACGCAACTTGGCAAAAACCGTGATTGCAGTAGCCATACGGATTCTTCGCCAAATACTGCTGATGCTCTTCCTCGGCGTAATAGAACTTGCCAGCCTCAGCAATTTCCGTCGTGGTTTCTCCAAATCCCGACTCATCTAAGCCCGCCTGATACCTCGCCATGCTTGCTCGAGCGGCTTCTAACTGAACTTCATTCGTTCCGTAGATCGCCGTCCGGTACTGACTCCCAATGTCATTACCCTGACCCATGTACTGCGTCGGATCGTGATTCTCCCAGAACACCTTGAACAGCGTGTCCAGATCAACCTCAGCAGGGTCGAATACAACCAACACCGCTTCAGTGTGACCCGTTCGAGAAGTACACGTCTCTGGATACGTCGGGTTCGGCGTCGTCCCACCGCTATACCCTGCAGCCGTCGTATACACCCGAGGTACAACCCAGAAGAGCCGTTCGGCACCCCAGAAGCACCCCATCCCAAAGATGATCGTCTCCATCTGATCCGGGAACGGAGCCAGCATCGAAGTCCCGTTCACAACGTGCTTGCCGCTAATCTGCAGCGGAGTCGTCCGACCCGGCAAGCAATCTTCCGGCGCAGGCACTCCAGCAGGTTTGGTTCGAAAGAAATTCATATAACTAACTCCTAAGACCAAGTACGGATCGCGCCGCAGTAGCGGTTTCCGTTACCTGTTCTATAGTCCCCATTCCAAACATGCAGGCTTCAACACCCACATCATTGAAAACATACTCAAACGCCTGCGTCCCAAGATAACGACCACCCGCCATCGGCTTAATCGCTATCACCGGCTTATCCGTCTGACGCACAGCATCAACAACTCGTTCTTGAATCGGGAACATATACATCCCCGGCTCGTTTATCGGCACGATATATCCATCGAGATCAATACCGTTTTCTTCAAGAAGCGGAATCGTGATTCCACCGTGATGAACACTCGAAATAACCGTATCGAACCGGCTCCGCAGAAAGGACACATATTCCTTAATCAAATCGAACCTGCCAACCGCCGCCAGCAAATCAATCTCCGCTCCGGGGTCAGAAACCAAAATCTTGCACCCAGCGAAGAATCCCAAATACTGCTCAAGCGTGCCGTAGTCGATCTCGAAATTCTCGGCTTCAGCGCGACTATACGGCTCGACAGTCTTCGGAGTCACCAAATTATCGAGCGTCCCGCCAACCGTGTAACGAAGTATCTCGTCCCTCGAAACCTGCTCCAAATACGCATCTTCGCCAACAGCCGCCAAATCGTACCCAAACAACGTCGAATGCGCCCGCTGGGAATAAGAAACAATTTCGCCGTTCAACTTAATCGGAATCAAGATGTAAGCGAGCAAGCCAATCTCAGTCTTCAGCCGACGTTCGGTCTCCCAGATCGCTTGCAGGTGAAGTCGATTCAACTCAGGGATCATGTGATCGACCTGCGTTACCGTGAATCCAAAATTCTGAACAGCATGTTCAATCACATCAGCTACCGGACTCACTTCGCCAAATAGCGCGAGATTCTCAACATCACGCTGCACATCCTGATAAGAAACCCCATCGAACGGATGAATCCCCATCGATAAACGTGGAAAGTCGATCTTGCCCAGTGGCGTTGTCGGTATCGATTGAACTCTGCTGTGGATAGACATTAGACGGTGTTACTCATCTCTCGGGAATCAGCAAGAAACAAATTCCCTAGTGGCTTGCCATGATTGTAAACATTCCACGACGAAGCGTTTCATCGAGTCCACTCACAATCCACTGCGTTACCACTGTTTGAATTGCTCTGAATTGCCGTTACAACTGCATCCACCACTTGCAAACGCAACTTCCACCACCCGACACCAACGCACTCAGCAATTATTCATAAACTTTTCACACCAATTGTCACCGTACGAAACGCATCTCATCTACTATCGAATCAGTGAACTGACTACCCCAATTCTTGAAGGGCGGCAGGTAATGATTTATAGAGCAGGATGGGTCATACACATTGGCCTAGCACGGCCATCACAGCGATTGGCTGTCGATGGCGGCAGGATTCACCGGGTCGGTAACAACTAGAAACACAAGCCGGAAATCGCCGTAAAAAGCGTCGGCTACACAAAGTGATAACCAAAACAATAATCGACCCGTCTGAACCGAGTGATCACAAGCGATCAAAACGGCAACTTACTAACAGCTAAGTTGCCGTTTACATTTAAAAAAGCAAAAGGTGCCAAATGAACCTGAAATCGATCGAGAAAATTGTGCTGCCGCTAGATGGCTCCGATCTTGCAGCCACCGCCATGCCGTGGGCTGGATTAATTTCAAGCAACACACATGCATCCATCGATCTCGTAAGTGCTGTCAGTGCTGATGACGAACCAACCAATCTATCCACACTGGCGAACCGACTCGAAAAATCCAAATCTAAACTGCAATCACAATCCCCCCACGTATCCGCCTTTGCCGAAGAAGGAAATCCACCAGCCGTTATCGCCGCTCACGTCCAACGCACAAACGCCGATCTGATAGTCATGGCGAGCCACGGATACTCCGGTGCAATCGAACGTCTTTTAGGTAGCGTTTCATTCTGGCTTCTACGCCTCACAACTACCCCCGTGATGATAGTTAAACCCCAAAGCGGCCCACCCGTCGTGCAAAAAATTCTCTACCCGCTAGGTGGAGGTATCTCAGAAGTAGAAGGGCTTGAACTAGCAGCAGGACTCGCCAGAGATCTTTCAACCCCGCTGTCCTTGGTTCACATCACAGAATCTTCATATAGCGCACCAGAAAAAGTTGAACGGTACATGCAAGCTCTAGCAGAACAGAACATCGAAGCGGAAGTGCACGTTGAACAAGGTGAACCCAAAGAACGTATCACGCAAATCGTCAACGATCAGCCAGGAACACTCGTCGTACTGGAAAGCGCAACCTCAACTGGCATCGACCTTACAAAAACCGGCAGCTTCGCCGAACACCTATTCATTCACACCACCATGCCCACAATCGTCCTATCAAAAGTCATCTAATGGTCATTCCGTCCAGTAGTTGAACTGCGTCATATTTAAGTGACATCCCTTGCCTCGTCCACTAAATAAGCTCGCACCGCTCCAGGTCGTATCCTGAATTAGGTCAGATCTTGCATCGCTGTAATTAATGACGAACTCCAGCCGATTACATTTCGAAGCATCGTCAATGCCATGTTGAAATCCACCATTCACACCAGTAACGACCACAAAACCACGTAAGCACATCCGCTGGTCAATTGTTATAGTCCCTAAATTCTTCGCCATAACCTCTAGGGATATCGAAACATGCGTAACCGATCAACGGCCTTCACTCTCGCCGTACTTATGACACTGGCAACGCTAGTAACTGCCACCGCTGCATGTGCCACTGATGTCGAAGAGGCAGAATACAAAGCCGCTGACGAAGTAAAGGCCCTACAGACCGCCGTGACAGAAAGTGGAGAACCTATTCCGACCCCGGTCACAACCGGTGGCACCGTAGATACATCCATCGTAAGTCCAATTACAGCGGCGTTCTTTCACGAACGTCAGGCAACCGACTACTCAGTCACACTCGGTCCATTGGATAGTTTTGGTGTGTGGGGGGGCTTTGGTTGCGGATCTACTCTTTCCTCTGGTCCAGCGGCGCCCGCCAATATCACCTGGGAACATCCTCATCCACCATGTGATGAAACAACAAATCATGCCGACAAAGAAATTACGCTCACTCTCAGCGTGACAACATATCAAGGCATTAAGGAAGCAGTCTGCAAATATCAAGGTGCAGAGTCCGGGGTCGGCGAACCTTGCGTCTGGGAGTAACCAGTATCAAAACTCAAACTCAGCCGACCAATCACTCCGACCGATAATGCGATCACCCGAGCGATATGAAGAAGGTTGATCTTGCCAGTGCCAACGGAATCAGAGAAACCAGAGAAAACCGATCTCAGCGGTTGGGATCTTCATCGCTCTGCGTTAGAAAATAGGGCCGATATCGCTGGCGATTTGATCAACGCTGGCGCCGACCTCGAAGCTCGCGATCACGATGGCTGCACACCACTTCACATCACAGCATGGGAAAATTCAATCGACGTAGCTCGACTAATAATCGAACGAGGCGCAGAAATCGATGCTACCGATGAAGATGCCGATACTCCGCTGCACATGGCTGCCTGGAAGAACTCCCTCGAAGTCGCCAGCCTGCTTATCGAACACGGTGCCAACACACTCGCTAAAGACGAAGGCGGTCGAACACCCCTAGACCGTGCATCCGTTGAGAACTATCCGTACGCGCGTTCAGAAGCCGTGGCTAATCTCTTGAACTCTCGAACAAATTAAATCCCGATCCGACTTCTGCCGAGCAGCGGCACCCTCCGGCAGGCAATTCGTATGCGCCAAACCCTCACGTTCTCAAATCCCTCAGACTCTTAAATAACAAGGCGGCCCCAATACGGAACCGCCCCAAAAACCATCCTAATCGAACGCATCGCCCCAATAGCTCCAAGCGATACGATCATCTCTGTGACCGAACTTCAGCTAGTTGACCTTCTTCGACAAATCCGCACCAGCCTTGAACTTCACAACGTTCTTGGTGGTACTACCAGTCTGAGGATTCCGCCCCACACGCTCGGTAAACGCAGCCGCAGCATCAAACTCTACGATATTGAGCCGTCGTCCCCGACCTTCTTCAACCGAAAACTCCCCGAAATCAGTGGCGTCCACATCATCTCTGATCACCAACTGACCAGTCGTAACCGATTTGAAACTGTTCAGGCACCTGAGAGCCAGATCAGCTCCAAGCGGCTTCGGTGATCCATCGTCAGCTTTAGCCATCAGAGCAACAATTTCTGTGTCCGACACCGTGCAAAACAGACCATGCAACCACTCCGGTGCTCCACCGGCCAACCACACGCACCCACGCTCCCGAGCCGATAAATCATCTTGCCCCACGAGTGACCGAGCTGCCCGCTTGGATATCGAAAACGATCCAAATCCAACAAGTTGAACGGTGTTACCTTTTCTCAATGCCGTAGCGATAGCGGCTGGCATCGCTTCTAATGCCCGCTTTGCGTCCGCCTTGCTCAAACCAGCGTCCTTCGCAATAGCGTCAACAAGCTCGCCCTTGTTCATAGCCGATGCTTCTTGTGTGTTTGCAAACGTAAACGCGGAAAATGCGACTATCAGAGCAAAGACAATCAGTAACTTTTTCATGGTGACCTCTTTTGGATGAACCGCCATTGTAAAAGGCTAACCATCGAATATAGGATGAAAATCTCTCAACTTCCTCGTACGACTCAAAAGATGAACCACCTACGTCCCTAACATAAAGAGGCGATCCCACCGGGATCGCCTCTTGAAGCCCTATTCAAAGCTGCAAACCATGGGGGCTTTTCATCCCCCAATCCCAAAAGAAAAACGCCCCGGTAAACCGAGGCGTATTCAATCATCAGCGAGCTTCGACTACCGATCACCGCTTCTGGTCGATCGAAACGACGAGTTGTTCGGATTCATTTTATTGCTACGACTACTCGCCGCCGCCTTCGCACCCTGCCTGTTTGGATTCGCCGGATTCGGGCGACCATCGTTCGGTGTGCTACTTCCAGTTCCGACAGCATCACTAGATACCCGTGGTTGAAATTCACCTCGACCAAACAAATCTTCCATCAACTCGCTTCGTCTCATCGGTCGACCATCCAGCCCCGCTGAAGTCAGAAGTGCATCAAGCTGCAACCTGATTCGGAAATATCGTTCATCGAGCTGCCGAACACCTTTTTTCGGATCACCCTCAACAAGTCTTGCCACCTCGTCCGATAGTGCCAGATCGATACGCTCGGCTAAATGACGGTGAATTTCTGCTCGCTTTTCGTCGACGAAACTCCCAATGCGCTCAGCCATCCCCTCAGGCTCATCGTCATCTAGCAGTTTTCCAATTCCTTCACCGAGAGAAATCTCGAACTCAAGCCACTCTTGTTGTCTATCAGCGTTCACTTTCGACATAGTATTTTCCTCTCACCCAATCGGCGGCACCTACAACCAACAATGCAATTCAACTGCACCAATGGCTTCATCAACATCAATAGATTGAGCATAACTCAAAGTAGCCTCAGTGTTGAAGCATCCTGCACACCTTTACACCAATCTAAACCGAACGAAAACTTAAACCCACAACAACCACGTACCCCCCAAATCGTAAAAACTCCAACCCACCCAGCCCTCGTAACTCAACTGAAAACAACCCCACTCTCCGAAACCGTGAACGCAAATAGACCCGCACAGTCGGTGCAACTTAAACAAAAACGCCCCGACCAAAAGCCGAGGCGAATTCACCGTTTTGTACCTCGTCGAGATACGCATCTGCCGTCTTATTTAAGAACGGTCACGTGACCCTTACCAGCGTTTTCATACGCCTTTGTCGCGTTGAAGAACTTCACTGTTCCGTTTGATCGAAGACCAACACCCCCAACACCACTACCAATCAATACATCCGCTTGCGTCATAACGCCATCGCAGTCGTTGTCTACACCGTCATTGATCTCCGGAGCACCGGTGTAAACCGCATCGTTGGTGTCGTCACAATCATCCCCACCATGAGCGATGGAAAGCTGTCTATCACCATCTGCATCCTCATCGATTAAACCATCGCAGTCGTTATCCACACCGTCGTTGATCTCTTTTGCACCCGGATTAATCAAACTATTACCGTCATCGCAATCGTCACCACCATAACGGGCATCGAAGTACTTATCCCCATCAAGGTCTACATCATGAACATCTTTAGTTCCATCATGATTAGCACTAACAGTAGCGACAGGACCCACCATCAGAAAAGTACCTAATACAAGTAGTCCCAAGATTGTTAAAAGAGAAGCTTGCGAAAGTTTCAAGAAACATGTCCTTTCGAACATTCAAATTAAGATTCATGCCAGCCGAATGAACAGGAAATGTACCAGCTTATCCAGCACCGCGGGTTGCATTTAGCGCAATCAAATCCTGAAGGTGTTCATGCAAGTACCCAGACATTCAAAAGGAAATCCAAAACCGCCTGCACCTTAAACGAAAACGCCCCAACCAAAACCGAGCCACATCGACGATTCTGGCAACACAAACTTCGTCCACATTGGAAGCAAATCCGTGTGCCTACTAGGTAGTTTCCACGATGCGAGCGTGCTGGTAATACGCAAAAATCATTGGTGAAGCGTACGAGCTACTCCCGCAGGGCTGAATGAGCAAAATACCCAATGAACGCACTGTTCCTGAACGCCACCACCAACGACAACCTCTCTGCAATTCAGGAAGTCGAAGAACAAGGTCATCACGTCCGAATTGCGAACTCACTTCAGTCAGCCATTCGCGACATCGAAAATAGCGATCCCGATCTGATCGTGATTAACGCCGACCTCGAATTCAGTTCTACCGATGCGCTCTTGTATCTACGGCACGCATTCCGAGGAAACATCGTTGCATACGGTGAAAATATCTCCCCCGCCACTCGCCAGTACCTGGCACATGTCGGCATCGCTACCGTCCTCGACTCCATCTCCGACGTCATCGCGCAACAGCACCTGAATTCCCAGGCACTTGCTCCCTCGCAAGCTGCCTAGGCGAATATCCACAGCGAGAATCCACCACAGCGATAACCTCGTCAGCGTCAATCGCCTCCGCACACCTCAACGTAGTCTGCTAATTAACCCGCACATCGTGCAAAAAAAAGAAGCGACAACCACCATGGGTTGTCGCTTCCATCACTATCAGTTATCGGGTCAAACGAATCAGAAATTCTTTGGTTACCGCTTTGCGTAGCCGTCGTATATCACAACGATTTCCGGCTTGTTATTGCAATGTGTTACTGACTCGGTGATCCCTGCCGCCGTATGAAGTTATGCACCACTACGGCAAAATTATGTTGGCGTATGTTATCTATCCCTCCTATGACTCGTTATCGTCGGCGCTCTTAAATGAGAGGGGTGATCTCTAATCTCAATCCTATGAGA
>JABMNN010000074.1 GCA_013204545.1 Chloroflexota bacterium
AGGTGGGTCGGCTCAGGGAATTGGTTGGGCACTTAACGAGGAATACTTCATGAAGGACGATGGATCAATGGCCAACTCCAGCTTCCTTGATTACCGGATGCCAACGACGCTCGACCTTCCGTTTATCGAAACTGTGCTAGTCGAAGTACCGAACCCACTCCATCCTTACGGTGTGCGCGGTGTTGGTGAAACTCCGATCTGCCCACCGATTCCAGCGATTGCAAACGCAATTAATGATGCACTTGGCAAACGGCTCTACAACACACCCATGAATGCAGGCAGCATTCTGGAAGCCCTGAAATAGGATTACATACAAACTTTGAATGGGCTGACTGATAAATAACGAATCGAGAGGCCGGGAGTTGACTTCAACTTCTCGGCCGACTTGTTTCCGGCTAAATTTTGAACTGATTGAATAATCGGATCCATACAACGAGGATCCACGAGGGAATCGAATGGTCGCAACCTACGAGACAAAGACTGACTACAAGGTAATTGGCAAGTCGCCTATCAGGCACGATGGTCTGGATAAAGTAACTGGCCGAGCCATATACGGTGGTGATGTAAAAGCCCCGGGGCTTATTTGGGGTGATGTACTCCGCAGCCCACATGCGCATGCTCGTATCAAGAGCATCGACACCTCGGCCGCCGAGGCGATGGACGGCGTATTTGCGGTTCTCACTCACGCAGACTTCCCACAGGCTGACGATAAAACAATCGACGCTGGTGAAGGCACGGTAAATCTTCGACGTGGACAGTCAAACGTAATGGCCGACAAGAAGGTTCATTACCGTGGTCACGTGGTTGCAGCGGTTGCAGCTGTCGACCGCAATACAGCCCAGATTGCCGCTCAGGCAATCAAGGTCGAGTACGAAGTGCTTGCTGCGATTTCCGACGTTGACACTGCGATGGCAAAAGGCGCACCAGCGATCCTCGAAGGACTCGTTGGAGATCACCTCGGCGAGAAAGTCCAGAACACGAACATCGCCCGTATATTCCGACACGAGTTCGGTGATGTAGATGACGCGTTTGCGAAATCTGACGTCATAATCGAGCGAACAGTCACGATGTCGATGATTCACCAGGGATACATCGAACCACACAATGCAACTGCCATTTGGGCGCAGGACGATAACCTTACGGTTTGGTCAAGTACTCAAGGCTCGTTCGGTGTTCGATCTCAGGTTGCAGGGTTGCTACACCACCCTGAATCCAAGGTCAAAGTGAACTATGTTGAAATTGGTGGTGGGTTCGGCGGTAAGACAGTTGTCTACCTCGCACCTATCGCAGCTCTTCTTTCACGAAAATCTGGCGGGCGACCGGTCAAGCTCGTCATGGATCGCCCTGCAGTATTCGAAGCTACCGGCCCTGCGCCAGGTGGAAAAATTCGAATGAAAATTGGTGTAAACAAAAACGGCAAAATCATGGCTGCCGATACCGATCTCATTCTAGAAGCTGGTGGATTCCCTGGATCAGCAGTTGGCGCAGCGGCAATCTGTGTATTCGCCTGCTACGACATTCCAGTATCCCGAATCACAGGATACGACGTTCTGGTGAACAAGCCAAAGTCTGCTGCATACCGAGCCCCTGGCTCTCCGCAAGCTTCATACGCTATAGAGACTGTCATCGACGAAATTTGTGACGAACTTGGCTTCGACAAAATTCAATTCCGACTCGACAATGCTGCTCACGAAGGCACCCGACGTGGTGACGGTGTGCAGTTCATACGCGTTGGTCTTCAAGAATGTCTGGTAGCCGCAAAAGAATCTGACCACTGGAACTCGCCACTTGGTGCCGCTCCTGCTGGCAAGGCACGTGGTCGAGGTATCGCTTCTGCATACTGGATGAATGGTGGCGGAAAGTCGACTTGCGACCTAATGCTGCAAGACGACGGTACGGTTATGTTGAACGAAGGTTCTGCCGACATCGGTGGAACAAGAACTTCCATCGCCATGCAAGCTGCTGAAGTTCTTGGAATTCCAGTCGAAGATTTCCACCCTTCAATCCCCGACACTGACTCAATCGGCTTCACGGGAGTCACTGGCGGTTCTAGAACAACTTACACAACCGGTCTTGCTGCTTACAACGCAGCTCAGAAACTAGTTCTTGAGTTGAAAGAACGAGTTGCCGACCTCTGGGAGACCGAGGCCGATAAAGTCAGCTTTACTAATGGCACGTTCAGCGCCAATGGTGACTCAATTGGTATTCAGGAACTCGCTGGAAAGCTCGACCCAACCGGCGGCCCAGTTACAGCGACCGCTTCTGTAAACCTCGCTGAAGCAGGAAATGCTTACGGAGTTCATATCTGCGACCTCGAAGTTGACCTTGCCACCGGCAAGACCGACGTTATTCGATACACCGCTGTTCAGGACGTTGGTAAGGCAGTTCACCCTCAGTACGCTGAAGGCCAAATTCAGGGTGGTGTTGTGCAAGGTCTTGGCTGGGCACTAAACGAGGAATACTTCATCAACAATGATGGAGCTATGGCTAACAAGTCATTCCTCGACTACCGCATGCCAACCTCACTCGACATGCCTATGATCGATGTCATCATGGTCGAAGTTCCAAACCCACTGCACCCTTACGGTGTTCGTGGGATCGGTGAAGTTCCAATTTGCCCACCGCTTTCAGCTGCCACACAGGCAGTAAAAGAAGCAACAGGCAAGGCCTTCTACGAACTGCCAGTAAAGCCTGGTCGTATCCTAGAAGCACTCAACGGCAACTAATTAGTACTACCCGAATAAGGGAGGATAAAAATGGCAACGGTCTTCCTCCCTTACGCTCTGCGCAAGTACGCTGATGGCGCAGAGCGGGTAGACGTGCCCGCCAAGACTCTTGGTGAACTGATCGATAATCTTGAAACTGCCTACCCCGGCACAGGAAACCATCTCATTGAAGACGGTCGACTCAAGCCGGGGCTGGCGGCTATAGTCGGTCACATGGCGACTAGGCGAGGCTTACTACAGAAACTGGAGCCCGATACCGAGGTTCACTTCATCACCGCAATATCAGGTGGCTAGCCTAGATTCATCCAAATCTACCCTTCGCTGATAGCATTGGTGAGAATTTACTGCACGAGTCAACGCATCGTAATAAATACGACGATTCGAACGCAGAACCCAGAGGGCTAGATTGTGTCCATCAAAGAAGATTCAACCAACGCAGCTTCCACCAAATTTGATTTCAAAGATGGCGCACTTATAGGTGCCCCTTGTAAGCAAATAATCGCCGACGGAATCAGCTCAATGCTCAAAGCTATCGGCGATGGCGTAGATGCTCAAGGCACTGCTGACACCCCGAAGCGTGTAGCGAATATGTACGATGAACTGCTTTCAGGCTACTCGACCGATCCAGTAGAACTACTAAACGGCGCGATGTTCGATGTCGAGTACGACGAGATGGTGGTCGTAAAAGACATCGACTTCTACTCACTCTGCGAGCATCACTTACTCCCGTTCTACGGCAAAGCCCACATTGGATATCTGCCCAATCAAAAAGTTATTGGCCTTTCCAAAATTCCGAGACTCGTAGAGATGTTCGCAAGACGGCTCCAAGTTCAGGAACGAATGACCCAACAGATAGCTGCCACGATGGACGATCTAATCCAACCCGCCGGAATCGGTGTCGTTATCGAAGCACAACATCTCTGTGCGGCCATGAGAGGTGTTCGTAAACCCAATACCACCATGAGTACCAGTGCTGTACGCGGGCAGTTCAAAACGAATTCATCCACCCGAGAAGAATTCTTCAGCCACGTTCGACAATAGTAAGCACCAATCCGAATTCAAAGAAGATTTCAGGCATGGACCCAAACGGAAAAGTAGCCCTCGTTACAGGTGCAGGCAGAAGAGTCGGGCGATCACTCGCACTAGCTCTCGGTGATGCAGGCTGCCGCGTCGCTGTTCACTACCGCCAATCCGAAAAAGATGCACAGGAAACGGTTGCCCTAATTCAGTCAATGGGCAGCGAGGCAATAGCGTTTCAGGCCGACCTCGAAGATACCAAGCAAGCGAAATCACTCGCTTCATCAGTCAGCGAACAACTGGGACCGATCGAAATTCTCGTAAATAACGCATCGATCTTTGATAAGACCAGTCTCGAGGAAGTTTCTATCGAACAATGGGATCGTCACTTCGCCATTAATGTGCGTGCACCATTCCTGCTGGCTCAAGCGATGCAATCACAACTCACGTCCGATACTCCAGGCAAGGTAATCAGCCTCAATGACTGGCGCACAGCCCGTCCAACGCGGTTTGCCTACGGGATTACTAAAACAGCACTGTCAGGTCTCACTCGCACGCTCGCGCTATCAATGGCACCGAAAGTTCAGGTAAACGAAATTTCTCTGGGAGCGATACTCCCACCAGCCGATATTCCACTTGATCGTCCACGGAGCGAGATGCAAATAGATTTAGGACCCGCTGATCGGATGGGCTCGCTCAATGAAGTTACCGACACAATGCTGATGCTAATTAAAAACGACTTCATCACAGGTGAAACAATTAATGTCGATGGTGGCCGACACATTCAATAGCACTACCGGCTTTAAACGCCTATGTGTGGCTAATTACCAACACCCCCAACAGATACACCTCATGACACCGCAATCGTTCACTTCAGATAATCAATCACCTCTCGATACAATCCGCATCGAACAACTAGTGCTTGATTGCATCATCGGAATCAATCCTTGGGAACGGCTCACGAAGCAGCGAATTATCATAGATATAGAAATGAATGCTGATCTTTCTGCCGCGGGCAAATCGGACTCTATAGAAGACACAATCAACTACAGAACTGTGTCTAAAGCAGTAACTACAGAAATTGAATCGTCCAGTTACGGACTGGTCGAAGCACTCGCGGCGCGAATCGCTGATATATGCCTTGAAGACAACCGAGTACGATCAGTACAGATCACAGTCAGGAAGCCTGGCGCAGTAAGAAAAGCTGCGGCGGTCGGAGTGGTTATCCGCCGCAATAGTCAGGCCTAAGCTACCGCCGATTGCCCCGAGAGAAGTCGAAATTCACTCTCAACGTTACGCACACGCGCCGCTAATTCTGACAAGCGATCATCATCGACCCCGTGTTCCTGAGCATAGCCAAGAACTCCGAGAGCTGCGATCAATTCATTTGCGATTAAAGTCTGATCTGTACGCATCGTAATGTGCCTGAATGGTGAACAACTCACATTTTTGCAAGCCGACATTAACTTTAGAGGATAAATCGAGTCGGAATATCGTACCAAAAGTCCAAAATACACCATTCCTAGTGATTCCACACATGAAAACCTCTACAGGTTGTGATGCAATCTTATTTTCAGCCCGTTACCCACAGCGCTCCACACAGGGAAACACCCGAAGCTCACTCGGCGCGCTGCTTGGGAAACTCAAAAAAGTCCTCGTTGGTACTACTAAACCAGATCGGTTACTGAACTCAAAACCGCCATGTCTGGCAAATTTCGCCCAAGCGTTCTCGAGATAAATCGAGAACTGGGGAATAAGGTGGTGCGGCTACACACCACGATCACCTATTCGCTTGGCGGAACGTTAGGCACGGATTCACTTCGCCCTTCCTGCGGCCCACCACGCTGACGCAATGGCACCTCACGTATGAAAGTTGTTGCCACTACCGCGATCAACACAAAGATGAACGCCAGAAAGAAAACATCGCCGATAGCCCCCGCAAGGGATTCTCGAATGGCTTCAAACACCTGCTCTCCAAGTGCAATTCCTGATTCGCCAGACGCCGCGAACGCGCTTCTCAAGCCTTCCGACCCTTGAGCGTTCAATAACGCATTCGGATTGCTTGTAATCTGCTCGAGCAGTTGGGGTGGTACTACTGCAAACGCTTGCTCCGGCAAATTATCCTGCATGCCATTTTGAAACTGACGAACCATATACGAGCCGAACAGTGCCAATCCGATCGATCCACCAATCGACCGGAAGAACTGAGCAGATGAAGTAGCAACACCGAGATATTGCTGCGGCACGCCATTTTGAATGGCGATTGTGAATAGCGGGAACGACGTACCCAAACCGAATCCCATGATGACCGCTGAAGTCAGTGCATAAGCATGTGTCGTGTCACTTGTTACTCGGCTCAGCAAGAACATACCTATCGCCATTATCGAAACGCCAACAAGACCCTGACGACGGTAATGCCCTCCAGTTCTCGCAAGCACCTGGCCGCTTATTGCTGCTCCGAACACGATGCCTAGCATCATCGGGGTAAGGAAGCTCCCGCTAGCCGTCGGTGAAGCACCTAATACACCCTGGAACAACAATGGAACGAAGAAAATCGCGCCAAACATAGCAAACCCAGTTAATAACGAGACAAGCAGAGCGATTCCAACGATTCGATTCTTGAACACAGCAAGCGGAAGGAGTGGCTCAGGAATCTTCATCTCGTAGATCACAAAGACCGCCATCATCACCGCGCTGAAGACCAGAGAGCCCATCACGATCAGATCTGACCACTCGTATTGGTTGCCGCCCCACGACAACCCTAGTAGACCAGGCACTATCGCCAGAACTATCAGCACCGCGCCTACGACATCGATCTTCCTTTTCGGTCCGTCTTTCCTGCCATTCGGGAACAATCTTATGAATAGAACGATTACCGGGATTCCCATCGGAATATTTACGAGGAAAATCCAATGCCAAGACAACTGGTCGGTAATAAAACCACCAAGAGTTGGCCCGAGGACAGATGACACACCGAACATAGCCGAGATAATCCCCATGTACTTAGCGCGTTCTCTAGGGGGGAACAGATCGGCGATGGTCACAAACGACAACGCCATAATCATTCCGCCTCCAATTCCCTGAACTGCTCTGTAAATGATCAGTCCATTCATGCTTGATGAACTTGCCGCCAACGCCGATCCAATCAAGAAGATCAAGATGGCGCCTACGAATAGCCATTTGCGTCCATAAACATCGGAAACTGCCCCAGTAATGAGCACAACTGAGGTGGATGCGACTATGTACGCAGTTGAAATCCAGGTGAACCGATCGAATCCATCAAGATCAGCCATGATCTTTGGAATAGCTGTCGCGACAATCGTCTGATCCAGCGACGCAAGAAACATCGCGAACATCACACCTATCAAAGTCAGCTTTATCTGACGAGGTGTGAGCCCTGGATCTTTCCATGCGCTCTGAAATGGAGCGGCTTTAGTTTCGGACAATTCTGAATACCTTTGATGGTTAAAAAACGAAATTTTCTTCAAAAAGAAAAATTACGACGATGATTCTTTCATCGCCTCAAACACACGTTCTGGAGTCATTGGTAAACGTCGCATACGCACACCAATCGCATCGCGAATTGCGTTGCCAATAGCCGCCGGAGGAGGAATGATCGGTGGCTCACCAACCCCTCGGATTCCAAACGCACCATCGTCGGCAGGCGTCTCGAGAATTACGGTGTTGATCATCGGTAAATCTAGAGCTGTTGGCATACGATAATCGAGGAAAGAAGCATTCCGCATCAAGCCCTGATCATCGTACACGTACTCTTCAGAAAGCGCCCAACCGATACCCTGCACAGCTCCGCCCTGCATCTGGCTTTCGACCTGGGTCGGATTCACACATTTACCCACGTCTTGGAACAGAGTGAAGTCGGTTAATTGTACTTTTCCTGTGTCCGGATCAACCTCAACGTCCGCAACTGCCATGGCATATCCATTTGCAGCTCGCATTCCCGGATCGTTCGAAGCAGTGGCAACAATATTTGAGCCATTTTTTGTCACCGCAGAACCAGCAGCTTTGAACGAAACCTTAGAATCTTGGTTGTCACGAGCGTAAAAATTTCCACCCTCATATTCAACAAACTCCGCATCAACACCAAACCGAACCGCCATTTTCTCCTTCATCTGCTCGATTACGGATGTTCCAGCCTTGAACACAGCCTGACTCAACGTACGAGTGATTCGTGATCCAGCGGCGTTTCCTGTGTAAGGAATGCCCTCCGTATCAGCCGTATGAACATGTACTTCTTCAGGCTCAATGCCAAGAGTCTCCGCTGCGACCTGCGCCGTACCGGTTCGAACGCCGTGCAGATCGACAGCGCCGATCGTTACATCAACACTACCATCGTGGTTGACCATGACTCTCGCACTTGAAATCTCAACCCCGCACGGCCACCAACCGATTCCGACACCTCTCCCAACTGGCCATCCGTTATCGCTTTTCTTTACAGGACGGCGATATTCGTCTGAAGTCTTGACGGCTTCGAGCATCTCAACGATACCGATCCTATTAAACACTTCATCATCTACATTCGAGTCGCCAGTCTTAGAAGCGTTTTTGATACGGAAGTCGATCGGGTCCATACCGATCCCACGTGCCAGATCGTCCAACGTCGATTCACCACAGAAAGTTGCCACAGTCGCCCCAGGCGCTCGGTATGCAGCAACACGCGGAGCGTTGGTCACCACATCGTAAGCATCGACTTTCGAGTGCTCTGGCTGGTAGCAAGCAAATATCGTCTGCATCCCGCGCAGAACGGGCGAGCCGGGAAATCCACCGGCACCAAATACGAGTCGTGATTGTGCTGCTTTGAGTACGCCGTCCTTAGTCGCACCCATTTTCACGGTCACAACTGCCCCGGAAGCAGGCCCAGTAGCTTTCAGCACCTCTTCCCGTGTGAGAACGATCTTTACCGGCTTTCCGGATTTTCTCGAAAGAATTGCGGCAATGGGTGTCACGCGAGGTGTGTTCTTCGCACCAAAAGCTCCACCAACTTCGAGTGGAATCACCCTGATCTTGCTAACTGCAACACCGAGCAGATTTGACAGGTTCTGACGTAGCGGAAACGATCCCTGTGAATTCGCCCATACTTCGATTCGACCATCTGTATGCCAGTGAACAGTTTCGGCTTCAGGCTCAAGATAACCCTGATGAACGAGTGCTGTACGGTAAGTTCGCTCTACAACAACATCAGACTCCGCAAATCCCTTTTCAACATCACCCTTTCCACCTTCCATGTGACCAGCGATATTGCTCGGAGTATCGGCAGATCCCGAGAGCGACTTGGCGATGAGTCCTTCGTGAAGCAGCGGAGCATCAGGCGACATCGCTTCAATTGGGTCAGTTACAGCAGGGAGCACTTCGTACTCGACTTTGATTCGGCGAGCTGCCTCTTCCGCAATGTGAACATCAGTAGCGGCGACCGCAGCCAGAGGGTGCCCTTCGAATAGTGCTTTGCGTCGACCCATAATCAGGTTCGCTAGAAACTGAATACCGATCTCGACTTCACCAGTGTCAACATCGCCCGAAACCTCTGAAGGAAAGTCTGCAGCCGTACAAACAGCCTCAACACCGGGCATTGCCTCGGCTGCTGATGTGTCAATCGACACCACGCGTGCGTGGGCGTGAAGGCTACGAACGATCTTTGCGAACAATGATCCCTGCGCTGTGAAGTCAGCACCAAAAATGGCCTGACCTGTAACTTTTTCGTCCCCATCAACTTTTCGATATCGCTTACCGAATTGTTTGAAGTTCAGACCATCGGCGTTCGTTCTTATTTCAATAGTCACAAAAAGTCTCACTAATAGACAAAAGCATGTTCAAGTGTCGAGATATTCCAACTGTGCGTTGAGTCCGCCACTGTACCACGGACAAGACCCACGAAAAGCATAATTCCATCGACAACTGTCGGTTACCTTCACGGCTATTTGCGTGGCGCCCGCTCCGCCTCGAACTGATCGTGATCGAGCACATCTTCTCCTACAACATACAACCAGTAATAACAGTCCATTTCTCCCATAAATTAAAACTGCTTACGTAGGTCATTCACCAGATCCCAAAATGAATCGTGCGCTCGAAGATAATTTTGTAACGATCCAAACTCGTCTTCAAGCTCAATCATTCGCCGAGCGTTATCGGTTATTGCCTACAACTTTCGACGGTTACGAATTACACGTCTATCGTCTGCAAGAGCGTCAACAGCAACCCCGTCCATCACAGCGACAGCTCCAATTTGAAAACTGTGAAATGCCTCTCTTATCGTCGGCCATTTCACCTCAACCACTTTCCACGACATCCCACTCTGAAACACGGTTTTTGTTTGAATTTCTAAATAATCGCCGAGATTCTTCGGCACAATCTGTATTGGCGCTTCTCCTAATGGCATGAACTGCTACTCCTCGGACTTCACTGCCCCAACCGATGTCTAACACACGGTTTTCAATCTGCATCTGATTGCAACGCTACGTCTTCTCAACGAAGATTATCCTGTCTCGCAAGAAACTCTCAAACCGACTCGACATTAACTTAGCGACCCACCATGACTCAGCACTCTGCGATATCCAATCAAACGGCAATACAAAACGAATTCGATCGCCAGTTCAGTGAAGGGCTTCACTCAAGTGCATCACTAGCAGTGTTCAAAAATGGCCAGCAAGTAGTTGATCTCGTACGAGGAGCCCGGCACGCAAAACCGTTGTTCAGGGTGTTCTCCATGGGCAAACCTCTGGCAGCTGCCGTTCTGTGGCGATACAAAGCCCGCGGGCACCTAGAGTGGAACACCCCAATCGCAGAATTCTGGCCTGAGTTCGGAACGCGTCGGAAATCCGGCATTACAGTCGGACATATTCTGTCTCACTCGGCAGGTCTTCCATCCCACCAATCCATTCCTGTTCGAGACTACCCTGACTGGGGACGAGTGATAACACATATCGAAGATATGACCCCATCGACGGAACCTGGCAAGGTCGTTCAGTACCATTCACGAACGTTCGGCTGGATCGTGGCCGAAGTCGCTGCACGAATTTCAGGACTTTCGTTCGAAGAGGCCTTCGCCCGCGAAGTGACACTCCCACTCGGCCTTAAGAACACTGCGTTTACTATTGAGAAATCTGAATTCGGAAGAGTAGTGCCCATCGACTCAAGCGAAGAATGGCAAGACCACAGCACTCTTGGCGAGATCAGTTCATTGCAACGATCACAAATCATGATGCCCGCAGGATCAATGATTACAACGGCCCACGACGTAGCAAAGTTCTACTCAGCTATATCAGGAAAAGGCAAGATCAATGGCATCCCTTGGCTGCCCGAGAGAGTAATCACCGAGGTCACGTCGCTGCAAGCCGAAGGGCCCGATGCTGCATCAGGCAACTACTCACGCGTAGGGTTTGGAGTCCGGTTACCTTCTTCGCCGCCCAACCAGTACGCAAATACCGGTGATTCGATCACGGTTGGTCACGGTGGCATGGCAACATGCACCGGATGGGCGAGCCTCGATGATGACTTATCGGTCGCATACATAACTAACCGGTTACAGCTCGAATTACCGAACAAAATGCGGCTTCACGATATGGCTAAAGTCATTAGAGAATCGCAAAAAGCAAATGAATTCGAATCAACCACTATCAAAAAACCAACTCAACAATCAACAAATACACAACGAGTCTGGCCGGGCAAAGACTGGCAAGAGGCGGAACCCAAAGAACTAGGATTCGATCTTACTAAACTGGCGGAAGCTGGAAGATACCAAGCAGAGATCGCAGGTGATCAGCCGTATCGAATCCTCATCGCAAGACACGGAAAAATCGCCGCCGAATGGAATTTTCGATCTGATCCCTCAGCTCAGGCCCATCAGGCATCAGCCTCAAAATCCACATTTTCATCAATACTTGGAATTGCGATTCATGAAGGCGTAATCAAATCCGAAAACGACCGTGTCGCCGATTACTACCCAGAAATGCTCGACGTGGCTCAAGGTGAGGGGCCCAAAGAAGGTCGTTACGCATTCCCTGAGAACGATAGCATCACGTTCAGACAGCTAATTGGCAACACCTCCGGGTACATGAAACCAGGCGAAGAACCCGGAAAAGTCTTCAACTACCAGACGTTTGGTATGAACGTACTCACCCATGCCATCGCCTCCTCATACAACCTCTATAAAACATCGAATCCCGAGCAAGGAGCCGGATTCGGAACACTTACTGACTGGAAAATTCGAAATCCCATAGATGCAAGTTGGTCGTGGAAGTACGGCAATTTCGATATGCACCATGAAGCCAAACTTGGCGTGTTCGGCTATACAACCTCCTACCAAATGACTTCGAGAGACATGGCCCGCATGGGCTGGCTATGGCTCAATCGTGGCAACTGGAACGGTGTACAGGTCATTCCTGCCGAATGGATCGATCAAGCCACGAAAGTCTCCAGTGAAATACTCGAGAATGAACCACCCGAGCGTCACGTGTACGGCTTAGGGTTCTGGTGCAACGATCAGGCACAAGTCTGGCCAAGTCTTCCGAGGGATTCGTTCGCAGCGAGTGGTGCCGGAAATCAGCACATATGGGTGTGTCCAAGTCTGGACCTTGTAGTCGTGCAATCACCCGGTATTTACCAATCCCACGGTGCATTCGACTCTGACGAACAAATCGAAGACCGTAGATCAATGCAAGGTTTACTAGGCCGTGTCGCATATGCGGTCGACTAATCTCCAGTACAATACGAGCATATACCGATAAATTTCGTGTCTCGAACTAACAAGGGCTACTGATAACCTCTACGCACTAGCGAATCGAAACTCGACCATAGGACGCAATTAATGTCTGATCGTTTCTATGCACTAAGCATCGCAGGCGGGCGTGGCGAGAGACTGCGACCGCTAACCGACAACCGACCAAAGCCCATGGTCGAAATCAACGGAAAGCCAATCATTAGCTACCAAGTCGATTGGATGCGCGCCCAAGGTGTAACCGACGTAGTGTTCCTGACCGGATACATGGGTGGAATGATCCAAGACTACTTCGGCGACGGATCAGATCACGGAATCGCTGCGCACTATTCGACGGAAAAAACACCTCTGGGACGCGGTGGTGCATTGAAGCAAGGATTGTCGCTGGTTCCTACTGACACCAAAAATGTACTGGTAGCAAACGGTGACGTCATAACCAACCAACCGCTCAAACCCATTGCCGATCTTCACGCAGAGTCTAAAGCCACTGGAACTATGATGCTCGTACCGTATCCTAGCCAATACGGTGTGGTGGAATCCAACGATCGAAATATCGTCACCCAGTTCATCGAAAAAGGCAGCTTGCCATTCTGGATTAATGCCGGTGTTTACTTGTTCGACCGTCAGATCGAATCGCTACTGCCGGACATTGGTGATCACGAAACCTCAACATTTCAGGATCTAGCCAAGCATGGCAAGTTGTCCGCTTACCGCTCAGATATGGCATGGACAAGCATCGAGAGCCCGAAAGATCTCACTGACATTGCCGATCGAATAAACGAAGGTCGCTTAGTTCTCTCAGGTGGTTAGCCAACATTCAGAGAGTTAACTAATCGGTCTGAGCGAACAGCGTCAATAAATCGTGTCGCGATATCATTCCAATCGGCTTACCGTTCTCCAACACAGGCAAGTGATGCGATTCGGATTCCACCATCAGTTTGGCAACTACGCCCAAATGCGTATCCGGCGTAACAGTAGTGGCATCCTTGTTCATGGCACCTCCGACCAGAGTGTTTCGAGTGTTAAGAATAACTTCCTCGATGTTCTCTGGATCACCTAATTCGGTGCCAAGAACTCGAAGAACCGATTGCCTCAGGTATGGAAGAACGGTCGCCTCTGGCAAATATTTGGACTCAGAGAGCAATCCAAGAAACTTCCCTGCAGCATCCACCACAACCAACGACCCGATGTTTTTGTCGAGCATGATCCTTGCCGCTTCAGACACTGGCTTATCAGCGGTAACAGTCACAACTGGTGAAGTCATAATTTCGCTAGCTAATTTGGTGAACATTAGGACACACGTACTCCGTCAATGTGAACAGAACCAATAATGTTCACTATAACGCTCGACGCGTGAGCCAAGGTGAATTTCATTCAGAAATAATCAGGTTCTGGAGACTACGCTAATTGCAAAGATAGAGTCTGCCGAGCAAACCTAGCAACTTTAATCGAAGCGACCGGAATGTTTTCTGAACTGGTATCCACAATAATGTCGTACAAACTATGATCATCAGGCGTAACACCGTGGATGTCGCCGAAGTACTCGCGCTGAAGCTTCTCTCGACGCTCGATCGAGTTCTCAGCATCCGATACTGATATCAAGCCCTCGCGCTTCATTACTCGCTGAACTCGGTCATCCCAAGAAGCAAAAAGCCCGACCTTTAGCGCAGGTCGATCACCAGCCTCGACACACCCCGCTCAATGCACAAGTACCGCATTTCCGAGATCAAACAGATTGTCCACACTAGATAATTCTGCAATTGTCGAGTGCTTCTCTGAAGGGCCGTCACTGTCCCATGTAAGCGGAAGTAGAAGTGCCGACGGGACATTGAAATACGGGTCACCAGCAGCGTTACCCAGAGCGAATCCAGAAACCGTTCGTTCGACAATTGCCCATAAACGATCAGTAAAATTAGCTGGAGCGTTAATTTTTGCATTATCTAATGAACGCGGCAACGCAATTCGATCGACATAGTCAATGTCGAACATCCTTGCAACACGCTTGCCCAATTCAGGGGCTCCAGCGCCAATCTGTCCATCAATCGTAATTACAGGCATTTCAGCTCGTTTCACTCTCACCCTGATTCAAATCTTCATCTTCATCGAAGAATTCGAGGGAAGTTCTAAACAATTTCCACATCGACACTGCATTCTCACCAAGTGAGTGTGTCGACGGATCGAACAACCACCTCGTCACTGCCGACTGGATCATACCGAAAAATATCATCGCCGCCGCATCTGGTGGCACTGATTTATCTATTTCATCTCTTTCAATACCTTGAGAGATGATCTCGGAAACTAGTGAAAGGTATTTTTCCACCAAACGTCGGCCAGCAGAACGTACCCTTGGCTCCTCAAACTGAGCCGCTTGGGTAATAACTATGAACGATATGCCCTGTCGCAATTCGACATACGAAACGTGAAGCTGAAGCATGTGCTCCAGACGATCAAGAGCGTGGCGATCCGAACGGGTGGTGCGAGATATCGCCTGGAAAAGTGATTCCTCCACCTCTTGAATAAGAAGCAGAATCACCTCTTCTTTCGAAGCAACATGCCTGTATATAGCCGCTTCGGTAACGCCGACCTTCGAAGCAATTCCCCGAATTGTCAATGCGTCAACGCCACCGCGAGCTATCAAGCCGCGAGCCGCCTCGACAATCTGCAATTGTCGAGTCTGATGATCGAGCCGTGTGCGTGTTGCCATTGGTGATAAATACTCAGCCTACGGATGATGGATACATGTTAGTGATCGTTCACATACTTGGCAACTATCAACTATCAAGCAAATCTAGTACCTAAAGTCTTTCACTTGAACTACAGTTCGGCGATACGCGCACCGTGAAGAATGTGGTGGTTGGGTCAAATATCCACGGGCGTCTGAAGCAATCACAATCGCTGGCATCAATAATGGTCAATCTCGGCATAATCACAGGCCAACTTAAATTGAAACGGCCCCGAGTATTTCATCGGAGCCGTTCCAATTAGGTTTAGTTAGTTTCTACGAACCGCCTGATGGATCACTCAAGAATCTCAACAGATCACTGTCAGGGTCAAGAATTACAGTGGTTTTCGAATCCATGAACACCTTGTAAGCCTCAAGCGATCGTCGGAAGCTATAGAAGTCAGGGTTTTTCTCAAGCGAACTAGCAAGAATCTTGATTGCTTGTTGCTCTGCCTCACCCCTCAGCAATGCCGAAGTACCCTCAGCAGTCTCAAGAAGGATGTTTACCTCACGGTCTACAGCAGCCCGAATCTCAGAATCAGCCTGAGTTCCTTCCGCACGAAGACCACTTGCGATCTTCTCACGCTCTGCTTCCATTCTTGAGAACACGCTTGTTTCCACATCAGGCGGAAAGTCGGCTCGCTTGATCCTCACGTCGACAATCTCGATGCCCAGTGCTTCGATAACGCTTGCCGAATATGTGATGGAGAATCCTTCAAGTTCCGGTGAATTAGGATCTCGTTCTAGTATTGCCAATTCTTCGGGAGTTGCCTCTCGTGAACGCAGATTATCGGTTGTGTCTTCATCGATGAAGACCGTAACCGCATCGTGGCTCAATGATGCGTAGTCCCTAAACAGGTCCTCACGCGATACCTCAATACGGTTACTTGCTCGGGTGACTCGGGTCATTATGTCTTCACGAGTATCCGAAATAACTTCTTCTTGGTTGTCGAGAGCGACTTCCTGTCGAAGTTGAGCATTGACGATATCGCCAACACGAGAAGCAGCTTGCGATTCGTTCCTCAAGTTCTTGAAGAACACCAGAGGGTCGACAATTCTGTATCGAGCGTATGAGTCGATCACGAGGTTTCGCTTGTCGGCAGTCAACAATGAAGCTGGTGCAACGTCAACACGAAGCAATCGCTTATCGAATCTAGTCACCTGCTCAGCAAAAGGTGTCTTCACTTGGAGTCCAGGATCCCTGTGAGATCGTTTGAACTCACCGAATCGAGTAACGATAGCCACCTGAGTTTCATCAACCACAAACAACGTCTGCGGGACCACTACAACTACGGCCAGAATAATTACAATCAGCGGAATTGTGAGCTTGTTCATTACTGTGATCCTCCCACTCCGGTGATACTCCCTGAACCTGAAGTCGAGCCACCAAGTGGCAAGAACGGCAGCACTCCGGTATCGGAAAGAATGAACTTAGTTACTCCTGGTAATACTTCTTCCATCGCTTCCAAATACAGCCGCTGCCTAGTGATATCTGGCGACAAGAGATAACCCTCTAAGATCGCCTCAAATCCGTCCGCCTCACCCTGAGCACGAGCAATTCGACCCTGTTTGAAACCTTCAGCCGCTTCTGTGATCTTTGCCGCTTCACCGGTAGCTTTCGGAATTTCGGCAGCCTCATAAGCCCGCGCAAGGTTGATCAGGCGTTCCCTGTCCTCACGAGCACGAACAACGTCCTCGAATGCCGATTGCACTTCTAGCGGTGGGTTTACGTTCTGCAGTAAAACCTGCAACACATCAATACCTGTCTTATAGTCTCTGGATATTTCCCGCATCTTGAGAAGAACTTCAGTCTGTACTTGTTCCTTCTCGGTCGTCAGCACATCATCAATTTTTCGTGACCCTACCACCTGTCGAATTGCTGTTTCAGCAATATCTAGAAGGGTTCTGCCGTCAGGCTGGCCAGGCGGAATGCCTCTGTCGGTATCACCAGGGTCATCGACCTCGAAAAGGAAACTCTGGAGATCGGCAATACGGTACTGAATAACTGCCTGCACGTCGACGATGTTCTCGTCTCCCGTAATCATCAGTGATTCACCGGTTATCGATTGAGCAACCGTGAAACCGTCAGATCCAGATCGAAATCCGACCTCCATACGACGTGTAGTCGTAACAGCTACAACATTTCGCTTACCGATCGGACCCGGGTAGTGCCAGTGCAAACCACCTGAAGTGGTTGCAGTGAATTTACCAAAAGTTCGAAGTACTGCTTCCTGGTCTGGGCCTACTGTGTAGAACCCTGTTCCTGCCCAAATAATCGAAATGACTAACAGAGCCGCAATTACCAGCCCTGCAGATCCTGCGCCACCTATCCCCGGAATATTTGGCAATGACGCTTTTAGGCGCTCAATAACCTCGTCCAAAGTCAGTTGGGTTTCTTCCTGTTGAGGTGGTCTATACATCTTGTTATCGACGACCTGCGTGCCTTCATTTGACGCAGCCATCAGATCTCCTCGCATCGACAATTTTCATCGCCAACACGTTGCGTAGTTTTCGTTTGCTCACCATGCGATCTGCAAGTGCCATCACAAAGCATGCCAGTAAATTTTTGTCGGCCAAATTACTCATCGACCATAGTTGCATCACTCAAGTATACCGATAAGCAACGTACCCGAACTGACACTCCCGCCAATTACCTTCGAGCACAAATCAATCTCTACTCAAATCTTCGGTTTAACGTTCCGGTTCGAGCGCAATTCCTCGATCAATTAAGAGTTGCTCGAATTCCATATACGTACGAAGCGGCCTAAGTAGTTTCACCAATTCACCGATCGATCCGACTTGTTCGCGTAAATCCCACATGTAACGAGCGATCGGGCTCGTCGACGACGAGCTTTCCGCATACGTTCCATGGAACGCGAAATACGCCTGGTTGATCTTGCGAATCGTGTAGTTATGATCTAGAAGCTCGACCCTGCGTAACTCCATATAAGCTTCTGCCTCATCAATAAAACCCTCCGTCAGCATCTCATCAGTTCGCCTTCGAGTCTCGCCCATGAATCGATTGAAGTTGAACGCCTCAGGATCTACTACAACTTCAGCTTCATCATCGCTAGGCTCTGTTCTCCAAGCCGTATCAGGCCGAACAGGTGCAACATACGGCTCACCGCTAACTTTCGAATACGCCCTTAGCCCTACCTCCCTCCCGAAAATATCAGCAAGAGTTTCATTCATCGAACGAATATCACCGCCCGAAAAATAGGCTCTCCCCAGTGGATGAAACACTAGGTATGCGTGCAGCCATTCATGCGAGGCAACTTCGCCAAGACGCTTAAGGTCTGTCGTCGGAACTACATTTGGGTAGCTCGCCAATCCACCGGTTTGGAGAATTACCGCAGATACATCACGGCTATCAGATAACTCATTCTCAATTCTCAACATTTCATCCGCGGTAATGTTCGGGTCAATCAAAACGTCTTCGATTCGGGTGATCTCGCTTCGTAACGAAGTCACCAAAAGCTTCGGAGGGTTCCCGATCCGAAAATCAACCGGAGGCCAGACGAACGATGCGACAAGATCGACTTCATCAGACCTCACAACTTCACTGATCACCTGCTCGATATACTCTTCAAGCCCATCTCTCAGCCCGTCGCGCTCAGATATAAGCCTATCCAAGTCGTTCTGTGCCGATGTGATCATTTCGAGATCAGAAACCGCTACCGATGTCACTCGATTCAGTTCATCATTCGCAGCCCGAAACTCTCCGACAAGCACCACGTAACGATCAAGTGCCGCCCGGCGATCCGCTTCACTGGTAGGAGTCCATGGCATGGATGTCCAGACGCGATGACCCCACTTATCGAAAAAGTTATCGAACTCCCACGAAACTAGTCCATAGCCGTGTTCAAGCGAAGCCGCAGCCGTTGGTGTATCGAATCGCCGGTCCCCTGTTGGAATTAACCAACTGATGAAAATAACGACGAGCAGCATGAATCGAAAAGCCCATTTCGATCGGCGACGCAGCGGGAATGTGACTAACCACTCGCCAACGGTGAACACAACCAACAATAGCGAACCAATAGTCCACATCAGAGGTCGTTCTAATTTTGCCATTCGAAGTTTGGACAAGCGACAAACCGTGCTCTAATAAAAACCATCAGGTGAGCGTTCATCCATATGTCAATTAACGGCAATCTGCGGTACCTGACAAATGAAATTCGAACAAAGCGTATCCAAGATATACGTTCGATGCGCAATAACAGGCCGCTAAGTCATCTAGATTGCGATCAGAATGTTGCCCGAACCCAATGGCATGCTATTTGGTCGGGCGAGCCCAGAGTGTCTCGTACTGGTCGCCCATAATGAGTTGAGCCAGCTCACGACGTTCCATTCGGGTGAGCTCTTCAAAAGCTCTATCTGCGGCTTCCAGAGCATCGGCATAGCCAGTCTCTTCAATACGGCTAACTATCTTGCCCCATAGACCTGACGTCTTCATCGCCTCAACATAACCAACCCACGGAACGGCAATGATGTCCTGCGGACGAGGTAAATCAGGTCGCATCCGCTTGATCGTACGGAGTCGGTCTGCAATAGATCGTGCCATCGGAACGACTCTCACCAAAGGTGTTATGCCTTCTTTTGGACGGACATCAACCACGATAGATTGACCGAACTTAGGAAAGAATACGGCCATGACCTCTGCATTCGAAATGAACTTGAACACACCATCCACGCCGCTGCCGTATCCGAAATCCAATGTATTACCTCTCGTTTCACGAATCCTTACATCAGGACACTATTTATCCGAGTAATATCCAGCTTACCTCGATATTGTGGATATTAGGCTCTAAGCTCACGAACAGTAGCAAGAAATGATGGGAGCACTTTCTCCCAGTCTCCAACTACTCCGAACCTTGCCTCTTTAAAAATGTTCGAATCGCCATCCTTGTTTATTGCAACGATTACTCTCGAACTCGAACATCCCGCCATATGCTGGCTAGCACCTGAAATACCAACTGCCATATACACATCAGGGCTAACAGATTTTCCAGTGAGTCCAACCTGATGCGAATGGTCAATCCAGCCAGCATCACACGCTGCACGTGAAGCACCAACCGCTCCTCCGAGTGCATTTGCGAGATCAGCAAGCACACTAAACGGCTCTGCCCCACCAAGACCACGTCCACCGCTAATGACGAAACTAGCGTCTTCCAAGCGAACACCCTCGCTCGCCTGAGCGACAGTGCCTGTAACCGAAGCTGCCTTGTTGACGGCTACCACCGATTCAAATGCCTCAATCGATGGCGACCCAGCGTCGACGTTGGGCTCGTACGCACCGGGTCGAAGAGTGACAACTGCCGGGCTCGAGGCAAATTCGAACTCAGCAAGGGCACTCCCGCCATACACGGGCCGTGTCACGTTAACCATTCCACCTGAGTTCGATATCGCAATACAATCCGACGCTAAGGCCAAATCTAATCGAAACGCAACGCGCGAACCAACGACAGTCCCAAAATCTGACTTGCTCAAAATTACAATGTCAGGGTTGGTAGACGTCACAAGTGCTGCAACATCGGCTGTTATCTGATCGTATATACCAACTTCGTCATCACTAATAGCAGGCAGCGTCACCAGCTTGCCAATCGCCAAAGATGTTGCAGATTCAGGTGCAGAACCAGCTATCGCAACAGTTAGCTGCGGATCGTCGAGTTCATTCGCTGCCGAAATTAACTGAAGTGTCGACTGGCTAATCTCACCCAGAACGTCCCGTTCCGCAATCAGAAGTACAGATGTCATTAGATCAACTTCTCCTCTCGCAATCGCAACGCCAGTTTCTTACCTGAATCAGCTTCGTCTTCACCCACAATCAGTTCAACCTGTTTGTTCGACTCCGGAACATACAATTTCTTTAGTACAAGCTTCGGCGTTAAATCACTGAGAGATAGACCCAGATCTGCCAAAGAAAAAAATTCTGGCTTCTTCCTACTCGCCTGCATTATTCCTCGCAAGTTTGGGTAGCGAGGTTCACCTATCTCATTTGTGATAGTGATAACCGACGGAATCGGTGCCGTAATTTCCTGATACCCGTCAGGAATCACCCGCTGGAGCAACACTGAATCATTCTTCAGTTCGAGTTTTTGTACCAGAGAAACAAGTGGTAACTCGAGAATTTCAGCAAGACCAAGCGTCACATGGGCCTGATCCCAATCAGATGCCTGACGCCCACCTAAAACCAGATCATATGGGCCGTCTTTTTTGATTGCTGCTGCAAGCACTTTGACTGTGGCAGCGGAATCGATCTCGTCTAGCCCGGTGTCATCGACCAGCACCAGTCGATCTGCACCCATAGCAAGCGGCTTCTTCATGGCGTCCATCACGAAGTGACTGCCCGCTGATAGAACTGTAATTTCGACATCGGCTCCCGAATCACGAATTCTCATAGCCGCTTCAACCGCGTTGAGATCAAAGCCATTCACAACAGGTGGCACGCCGTTCGGCGGAATCACCTTATTAGTCGATTCATCGATCTTGAACTGTGAAGGCGGGGTTTCGGGGTCTGGAACTTGCTTTGCAAGAACCACGATTCGGACAGTCAAGTCACTATTTCCTACTACTAGCGATGAGCAAATGAGCTATGTGAGAACGCCGTACATACCGCAAAACACGATAATAGCGACACTCTACGCTGGTCGAAATCAGCGCAGTGAGCTATAACATTACCGATCAAACGCAATTTTCGGTTTTTGTTTCAAAACCCCAAAATACGCACCCAATCTATCGATCCGCTGAACCTTTGCATCGGGTCGCCAAACGCTCAAGGCAAATTACCTGTTTTGGAATCCGTAGTCACAGCGGCCAAACTGCTCGGAATTGATCTAGATGGTAGGCAACTGGCTCAGTTCCAGCGATATCGAGAGCTGATCGAGCTTCGCAGCAATCAGTTCAACCTCACCGGTCACAAAACTTGGGACAAAATTCGCGAAGAGCTGTTCATTCGCTCTTTACGAATGTTCGCTCCTGCGGGCGGAAGCGTTCCAACTCCTGGCTGGTTCGCAGGCAAGCGAGCAATTGACATTGGTTCCGGCGCTGGTATTCCGGGGATGGTTATGAAAATTGTGCTACCCGAATTACAGATGACCCTGCTCGACTCGATTCAAAAGCGCACGAACTTCCTTATTGAAGTAGCCAATGAACTCGAACTGAAAGGTCTCGAAATAATAAACGGTCGTGCGGAAGAACTCGGACATGAACGCGATCACCGTGAACAGTACGATGTCGTAACAGCCAGAGCTGTAGCGCGTCTCACGGAACTTGCTGAGCTCACGATACCGTTCGCTAACATTGGCGGAACGGTCATTCTGCCCAAAAGCCAAGGCGTCGAGGACGAAGTCATTGAAGCTGCTGGAGCCGCCGAAATACTCGGTGCGGCTCCTGCATTGACTCTCACTGTAAGTAAACCCGGCAATTCACCACCCGACGATATGGTTTATTGGATGAAAATTTCTCCTACTCCACAGGAATTTCCACGTAAAGTGGGTGTCCCGCACCAATCACCGCTCGTTGAACGTTCTGCTGAGAACGACTGAACCACCGATCTAATCACGTTTTCATCTTTGCAGTAAATGTCCGAGACACCCACAAATCAGACTCCTAATCCCGATCATAATTCAGAATCGGGAATGCCAAGCGCAGCAACGTTGCGTCGGCGAGTTATGTCCCTGCCAACGCTGACTGCCATCTTGGTAGGCGCAGTGCTACTCGGTTTCGCCATGTGGCGCATTTTCGATTTCGAATGGGAAGAAGTTTGGAGCTACATCAAGAATGTACACCCCGGAAAATACCTGCTTGCTCTCGTTCTGTATTACCTGAGTTTCTGGCTCCGTGGCCTTCGCTGGAGCCTACTAGCCAAAACCGCAAATATTGGTGGCGACAACGGTAAAAATGTCCCCGGTACAACAGCTTTATCCGGAATAATTTTAATGGGCTGGTTCGCCAACTCAGTCGCGTTCTTACGGCTTGGCGATGCTTACAGAGGCTGGGCCCTTGCAAAGGAAGCAAAAAGCGACTTCCCGTCTAGCCTCGGTACTGTGGTTGCCGAACGCGTTCAAGACATGGCAGCAGTGCTGATCCTTGTACTTGCCGCAGCAGTCTGGCTCACCATAGAGGGCGATTCGGAAGTGCCGGTATGGGTTGTAATTGCCGCGTTTGCTCTCGTTGGCATCCTCGTGTCTGGTCTAGTAGTCATGCGAGTCGCTGGCGAACGGTTGTCACATCGACTTCCGGGGCGATTCGAAGCTGCATACATCAACTTCCAGCGTGGAACTCTCAGTAGCTTCTCAGGTCGAGGCCTTCCTCCGCAAATCACTCTCGGCATTCTTGGGTGGCTTCTCGAAATCGCCCGCTTTTACTTCGTCGCCGATGCGATGGGCATCGAGATTTCGTTCGGCATAGTGATGTTCGCCGCTCTAGCAAATGCCATGCTAACCACAATCCCTACTCCCGGCGGGTTCGGATTCGTCGAGGGTGGACTCACAGGCTTATTAATCTTGTTCGGCCGTTCCCACAACGAGGCGATCAGCCTTGTAGCCGTCGATAGAACAATTAGTTGGCTTAGCGTTGTTCTCTTCGGTGGAATTTTGTTTGTCGTCTGGCACGCCGTCAAAGCAAAAAAGTCCACAAGTACCTCACCTGTCGCCACCGAATAGATCACTCCCGCGAATCAAAGTCGGCTAACATCATCGCCTCATTAGTCGTTACTAATATCGCAAGTTCCGAAGCGGCGTGACCAAATACAGCGTAAGCAGAGGTTGATTCCTATGGCAGGCAAGAAAAAAGTACTCGTAACCGGTCTCAGCGGTCTAGTCGGAACAGCACTAAGAAGTGAATTCGAAGAGCGATACGAGCTCTCATCTCTCTCGCGCTACGGAACTAAAGGACTCGATGACGCTCACAATTTCAAGGGCAACATCGCCGAAATCGAAACAATGATTCCGGCATTCGAAGGTCAGCACACCGTCGTCCACCTCGCAGCCGATCGTAGTGCCAACGCCAACTGGGAATCAGCACTTCGTAACAACTTCGTCGGCGTATACAACGTTTACGAAGCGGCAAAGCGAACCGGCGTAAAACGAGTCGTATTTGGCAGTTCGCAGCACGCCATTGGCGGCTTCTACAGAGACGAGCCATACAAGTCGATTCTTGCAGGAAACTACGAAGGTATCGAACACGGAGCGTTCAAGAAGATCGACGAAACCGTTCCGTTCCGACCGGATGGCTACTACGGTGCATCAAAGGGCTATGCCGAAGGACTAGGCAGCTACTACTCCGAATGGCACGGAATATCATCGATCAACATACGAATCGGCTGGACCATTTCTGACGACGACCCTACCGTTGCCGCCGGTGGACTCGCCATGTGGCTCTCACACCGAGACACGGCCCAGATCCACGTCAAAGCGGTCAATGCCCCTGACTCACTTATGTACACCGTAGTCTTCGCCATGAGCGACAACTACTGGAACATATTTTCGCTCGACAAGGCAAGAGAAGTCCTCGGATACGAACCACAGGACGATGCTGGGCAGGTACTGAATCTCAAAAAAGGCCTATCCCAACGGGATGACACCGACTTCAAGCAGCACGAAGAAGACCCAGAGACATACTAAGTTGGCACAGATTCCGATTCCGCAGTTCGGCGGAATCGGAATCTTATTCGCAGAACAGTGCCGCCCATCGGTCAATCACCACCACTGGCTGGCGCTAAATTAGCCAAAAATTGACGATATCATCTCCTTGCTGTGCTACGATTTTTCAGTTGGGCATTTCAAAAAGCGTGAAGTCGCAATCGTTGAAGCGCCCACCCCGCATAAAAACGGGGCTGTAGCTCACTTGGGAGAGCGCTTCAATGGCATTGAAGAGGTAGAGGGTTCGAATCCCTCCAGCTCCACCAAACGACACTGTAGGTGGTACACCCTCCACGCTGAGACTGGATTTTTCCGGTGGAAGCGGGAGGGTGTACTCCGTTTCGATGGTATTCCCCCTCTTGCGAATGGCTTTTACGAATGTTCTCAGAAACGACTTTCGTTGCGACAGCGTACCGGATGACAGCAAGCCTTTGAGGTCTACGAGGTATCGGAGCACATCTTCGGTCTGAACGAGTTTCCAGTGGGTTTCGGCCTCGGAATTGTGATTCGCCTGAAGATCTTCCACGAGCGTTTTTTCACGATCGCGCAGCTCCCGTAATCTGGGGGCAAGGTCAGTCATGAGTAACTCGCCTTTTTCAATTACGTCGTATAGCCGTCCCAATCGCTTACGAACATTCGCAATTTCTCCAACAATTACGGTCGACTCGGCTTTCGACGACTTTGCTCTTGAACGAAGAGTTTTATTCGTAAATTCGACCAGCCGCAGGAGATTTGGTTCGGTAAGGACGACATTCAAAATCCTTGCCATCACACTTTGTTCGATCAGATTCTTCTCAACCGGTGTCCCACCACATTCGGTATTTCCGAGCCTGTAAGCAGTTCCACACACGTAGTAGGCATATTTACCCGACTTGGCGGCATGTCCGATCATCAAGGCTCCGCAGTCGCCGCATGAGAGCATTCCACTAAGCAAGAATCTCGATCCGGCTCGTCTCGCCTGAAGCGTCTTTGGGGCCCTACTCTTGAGGGACACTTGAACACGATCGAACGTATTCCGATCAATAATGCCCGGGAACGCGTCCTCAACCCTGATCGGTTCAAGACCTGCCTCCCGAGGTTCTGTCAGAACTCAGCGCTCACCATGAAACCCAGCCGACCTAAATACAGGATTCTTCCCTGTATTTAAGCTGACA
>JABMNN010000075.1 GCA_013204545.1 Chloroflexota bacterium
AGACAGAAGTGACCAATCAGCGAAAAGAGCGAGTCATGACGGTTCGCCGACACGTGCTTATTCCCAAAAAGAATCACGACACGCTCGGTGAGGGCAAACTGGCACACGAAGCGGACTCTTGAAAATTGGACAATTCATCGACTAAGCAACCAGAACGGAAGGGGCCCCTTCACGGAATCCGTATTCTTGCAATCTCACAGTTTGGTGCCGGCCCGTTTGCAACTCTGAACCTTGCCGATCTAGGTGCTGAAGTCATAAAAATCGAAGATCCCGCCGCCGGAGGTGATGTAGCACGCTATGTCCCACCCGCAACAAACGACTCCGATTCGCTGTACTTTCAGTCATTCAATAGAGGGAAAAAATCGATTGCGATTGATCTTCGTAACCCTGATGGGGTCTCCGTATTTCATCGGTTGGTAGAAAAATCAGATGCGGTGTTCAACAATCTTCGAGGCGACCTGCCTGAGAAACTCGGCCTTACTTACAAAACCCTGCGTGGACTGAATCCAGCAATAGTCACCTGCTCGCTTTCAGGGTTTGGACGTACAGGGCCTCGCGCTTCAGAACCGGGTTATGACCCAATAATGCAGGCGATGGCCGGTTACATGTCGATTACCGGCGAACCAAACGGACATCCGGGAAAAGCGGGGGTATCGATTATCGACTTCGCTGGAGGGTATGCAGCCGCGCTCGGTCTAGTCGCAGCACTGCTCGAAGCAAAAATCACCGGCATCGGTAGAGATGTTGACGTAAGCCTTCTCGACACAGCCGTTTCGATGCTCACATATCTCGCTTCGTGGCAACTCAACAGCGACTGGGAACCGGTCCGCATGCCAAGCTCATCTCACCAAACTCTCGTTCCTGCACAAAACTTTCAAACGAGTGATTGATGGATCAGCTTGTTCTGTGCCAAAGAGCATTTTTGGGAAAAATTCGCTGAACTGACCGACCTGTCTGAATTAATCTCAGATAAGCGATTCGCAACCTTCGCTCTACGTCACCAAAACCGTGAAACTTTATTGCCCATCCTTTCAAACCGCCTTCGCAAAAAAACTAACGGTGAATGGCTTGCCTTATTTCGAGGGAGCGTGCCTTCTGGCCCCATCAATTCGATCAAGCAGGCGCTTGAAGATGAGCAAATCAAAGCTAGAGGTATGATCGTAGACGTTGAGCACCCAACATACGGAACTATCAAACAAGTCACCTCGCCTATAGCGACGGAAGGCGCCAATCGAGCCGTTTCCCCCGGCCCTGGTCTCGGCGAACATACCAATGAGTTGCTTGCTGAATTGCTTTCACTCGATTCGGCAGAGATTCAGCGACTTCGTAATCAAGGCTCAGTTGGCTAATTTTGTATCGAACGGACTGGCGAAGGTAAGCACGTGTGCCTTTAGAATGGTTACAGTGCCCCCGTAGCTCAATTGGATAGAGCAACAGGTTTCTACCCTGTAGGTTGCGGGTTCGAGTCCCTCCGGGGGTACCATATTCTAACTGTCGTTCGGCTCGTTTCAGCAAACGCGCTCAAAACTAAAACACCCTCACTTTTGAGGGTGTTTTTTTATCTAGGTGATTCGAGCTAAGAAGCTTTGCGTCGTCTTACCATTACTCGTCGAGACCTACGCACAATTCCACGAGGTGCAGACTGTGGTCGCCGTCGCTGGCGTAGTGGTTGACTCTGAATTGACGGAGCTGTTAATTCAACGCCAAACTCAACTCCAGCACGTTCAGCAAGTGAACTCATCGTGTTTAATCGTCGAACAATAATGCCCCGTTGGTCTATTACAGCAAGAGCCTTGGAAGCAAGCGTTATTTTGGATTGAGCGAGACGATTAGCTTCACTCTCGTAGTCTTTGGAAAATTCAGCAATGCGGTCACGAGTTGCTTGAGCTTTTTTTCGCAGCCCCGCCGAACCGGCTCCGCTACCTGACATAGCGGCACGCACTGCAGCATCCTGAGCCTCTGTCACAAGATCGGCCTTGCGATTAGATTGCTCTTCGAGCGAAGCAGTTAGAGCATCAACAGTCGCCTGCAACACTCCGATTTCTTCCTCGATGGTAGCGAGCTCTTTTCGTTGATCATCAACATCTTGTGCATAAGCCTGAATTTTTATAGCAATTTTAGCGCGCACGCTAGGTGCACCATCACCATCTCGCTCGTCAATAAATTCGAGTACTTCCTGAAAACGTGGATCAATCATGTATTTATCTCAATACTGCGATTACGCAGCTTTAAGCCCCAAGTTCGAATTCGGGCTGTTGTAAACGTATCCAAATCCACGTCGTGTCACGATCAATTTGCTCGAAGAATCCGTATCACCGATTTTCTTGCGCAAGCGAGACATGTGCCATTTCACAAGATTCTCGGTTTGATAGCCGGGTCCCCATACTCGCTCAAGTAAATCGGTGGGCGGAACAGGAGATCCTAAGTGGCTCACAAGCTCCGTAATCAGTCGATATTCAATTGGGGTGAGGTTTACAGGTAAACCATTGACCAATACCTCGCTCGTCACAAAGTTAATGTCGAGAAAACCATCCTGGAAACGAGCATTGATCGGTGTGGGTACGGTGGAAGTCGCTCGTCGCAAATTTGACTCGATCCTTGCGATCAATTCTACGAAACTTCCGCCTTTCATAACGAAATCGTCTCCACCAGCCCGCAGCGCCTCAACCTTCTGGTCGATGTCTGCAATACCACTCAGGAATACGATAGGAACGTCAGACATCGAACGAACCTGACGACAAACCTCAATGCCACTCATCATCGGCATCACAAGATCGAGCACTACCAATTGCGGCTGAAACTCGTAAAAGGTCCTTAACGCTGAGCGTCCGTCAGAAGCTCCCGAAGCATGGAAGCCTGAATCGTCGAGGGTCGTTATCAGTGCCTCCAGAATATCTGGGGCATCGTCAACAACGAGGATTCTCTCACCGGCCATATGGACACTCTCCTTTCGAATGCAGGCTCATATTCGATAAATTTTCTCTATTCCCAAGCTAACCCAACCCCTATCACACCTACAACACGTGATCGCGCAATCACTGATACGGAGTTTCCTCAGCCCCACTGGCAGGGTTTACCCAACACAAACAAACCTTTTGGTTCATTCCGTCGAATTCAACGTTTCTTCACAAAGTCTTGACATCACTGAGTTACAACTTAGGTGTCGAAGTACCGATTACTGCTGAAAATGACCTGACCTGCACGGGTCACAAGGATAGATAAAGATGCTCAAACGTTGGGTACCCGCAAGTTTTATCGCTATAGCAATGGCACTGGCGATCGCTGGTGGAGCCGTCCTCGCTGTGGGAAACGGCCAAGACTCTCGAAGAGCAGACGTATTCGAGCGTGCTGCGACAATTCTCGGCATTGATCCATCAGATTTGCAAAATGCTCATGATCAGGCGAACAGGGAAGCACAGGACGAACAACTTACTGCGGAAGTAGAAAGACTCGTTACCTTTGAAATGATCAACCAATCGGAAGCAAATAGCTTCACGTCGTGGATCTCAGATCGCCCCGATTCAGCTGACGATACGCTCTTCTCAAAGCTGACATCGTCGATTATCGGTACACCGTGGGTGCGAACGGCGAAAATCGAAATCAACAGGCTTCCGACCCACGGCGATAGCGAGATAATTGTTCGCATGGCTGAAATTCTTGGATTAGATTCTCAGACTCTCGAAAACGCTCTCGACCAAGGTAAAGTGGCAGCCGACGAACAAAATCGTCTAGTTAAATTTCATGCCCTAGTCGACGAGATGCTCGCCAGCGAAGCAATTACCGACGACGAGGCCAACGAACTTCATTCTTGGATCGATAGAATGCCGCTGTGGCTTCTCGACCTAGATATCTCGTCTCGAATGCTTTCGACGTCTAGACTCTTCTCGACTGAACAGCGAGATTCAAACTTTCCCAAACGCCTGCCTTTCGGAACCAACCGTTTTGGTGACGGAGAGCACGAGTTTAGGTTTGAATTCAAAGGTCCCCAAGGCAACTTCAGGTTTGGACCCGGAGAGCGTGATTTCCCAATCCGACCAGACGGTCTAGAAGGTCTTGAGGATCTAGATAAACTCCAAGGATTATTCGACCAGTTCGAAGGGCATAGGTTCTTTGAGTCACCTTTCGAAGGATTGATCCCGCCGACTATTGAGCCTGAAACTTCAGGCGCCTCTGCATAGGCTATTGCCATTCAGCGAATATCATTCTTCCTATGGTTACCTCCGAACAACAAACAGAAAAAATCGCACTTGTCGTTGAAGACGACAAGTCAGTTTCGCAACTCATACGCCTCTATCTCGTGCAGGCTGGCTACAAAGTTCTCGCAGCTGAAGATGGGCTTATAGGGCTCCAAATGGCGCTCAACGATGCACCTGACATCGTACTGCTCGACCTGAATTTGCCAGGAATGGACGGTATCGAGGTGTGCAAAAACATCCGGAAAGAGTCGGAAGTTCCGATCATCATGGTGACTGCCAGAGTCGACGAAGATGACCGACTTGCTGGCCTCGATCTCGGAGCTGACGATTACGTGTCTAAGCCATTCAGTCCTCGTGAACTCGTGGCGCGCGTAAACGCAATCCTCAGACGAACATCTAAGGCTATCGAAAAGCGAGAAGAATCAGGAAGCAAGGTCTGTGTGGGCGACGTGGTTATTGACCTAGACCGCCGCTCAGCAACGATACTTGAAAATGAAATTGAACTCACCCCGACCGAATTTCGTTTGTTGGCCTACTTCATCGAATGTCGAGGGCGAACAGTCTCACGTGATCAAATCATTGAGCATGTTTTCGGCTACGATTTTTCCGGCTATGATCGAACCGTCGATACTCATGTTTCCAATCTTAGGAAAAAACTCGAAGCCGCCAATCCAAGCAAACATCACTTGAAAACCATGTATGGAATTGGATACAGATTCGATGTTTAGCTGGCTATTCGGTCTCCAAGGAAGACTCACACTCGGATTCGCGCTTGTGCTCGCATTATCGATCACTTCAGTTAGTGCCTACTCGGCATATGCCACGCGCGTCGAAACCGAACGCTTCACTGCAGAAATTGAGCTCGCACGTACACAGCGTGCCGAACAATTGGTTCGGGATACGTTTGAAGCGAACCAAGACTGGGACGAAGTTCAGTACGCCGTTCAGCAGGTAGGAAATTTGTTCGGTTGGAGAGTTGCATTCGAGACCGGTAACGGTCTGATCGTCGCCGATTCACATCAACTCGTCAGAAATGCACAGGGCGGACTAGAAACGTTCACCGAACGATTCAGTTCGTCTGCAAGATTCACAAAACGCCCAGTGATCGTGAACGGAGAGTTAATCGGATACATGATCATTGATGAACGCCCAAGTCGAATAGAGCGTCCACTTTCGATGAGGGAGTCTTACGGATCACAATTCCCCAGACTTCTGAATGATCAAATATCCAGTCCTTTTACGTTGGTTCCTCCGTCAGATCAGGTTCCATCACAGGAAACTGGCGATCTAGTTGCCGAAGTTCTTGAGTTCGTCGACCCCCCACTGAGTAATCTCCAATCATCATTCCAGCGATCACTGCTGATCGCTGGAATCGCTGCTGGGTTTGCTGGATTACTGATCGTTATGCTTCTAACGCGTCAAGCACTTGCTCCAGTGCGCAATCTAACCGCAGCAGCAAGCAATTTTGGTGCTGGCGACCTCAGTCAGCGTGTTCCAGCAAGTGGGTCTGATGAGATAGGTAAACTTGCCAATACGTTCAATATAATGGCTAGCGATCTTCAACTGGCGGTTGAGCAGCGCCGTCAATTGACAGCCGACGTCGCCCACGAACTACGCACTCCATTGACCAACATTCAAGGCTACTTGGAAGCTATCAAGGACGGCGTCGTTAATGCTGATGAGGAAACAATCGATACCCTCCACAAGCAGACAATCCATCTGGCGAACTTAGTTGAAGACCTCCGCACATTAGCTATTGCCGATGCCGGTGCATTGACCCTCAACACATCTCACGGCTCACCGATTGCAGTAATCGAAGACTCAGTAGCGCATTTCTCTCAAAAGGCCCGCGAACGCGACATCAACTTAAGCATTTCTAACAACGGCATGGACACGATCATAGATTTCGACGAAACTCGCATACGACAAATCATCTCGAATCTAATTGAAAATGCCCTAACCCACACAGCAAACAATGGGCGTATCAACGTGAGTGTCGTGGGAGACGTAACCGGGTTAGAAATTCTGGTTAGAGATTCGGGCATCGGTATTTCAGAAGCCGATCTTCCAAGAATTTTCGATCAGTTCTATCGAGCTGACCAAAGCCGAACTCGCTCCACTGGCGGTGCGGGACTCGGTCTCACAATCGTCAAGCGACTGGTCGAAGCCCACGGCGGAGAAATATCCGCTACCAGTGACGCTGGAGAAGGAACAGTGTTCAGGGTCACTCTCCCTGCCAGTCGAACTTAATCTCGCGCCTCATCTCAAAACTCGATTTATTTACGTACAAGAACTATTCCTAGAATGATTATTTCTAAGGAGAACCCGGTGGAAATATCTCCATCAGAACGACAAATCATGCACCAAACCAAATCATCACTTCACTCACAGCGTGGGTTCGTTGCCGCACCGGCGGTGAAGTTCGGAGTTTTCGTATCGGTCGCTACATTAATCGCTATTGGTGCCTATTTCGTAGTTCAGGTTTTCTTTCTAGGTGATGACAATGGCGATGATGATCGACGTCCGGTTGCAATTCAGCGCGGAACGTTGCTCGATGATGTGACCGCATCTGGCTCAGTGTCATTCCCTGAACTCGAAAGCTTAAGATTCGTTATCTCCGGCACTGTTGGTGAATTGCTCGTCGAAGAAGGCGATTCCGTCACAGAGGGGCAGCCGCTGATTCTCCTCGATGACGTCACGATAGCGGTTCTTGAATCAGCAGTTGCAAATGCAGAATTAGCTTTACAAAACGCCGGTGAAAATCTCGCTGAGCTGCTTGGCGGGGCGACGGATCTCGAACGTGCAATCGCAGAGTCTAATCTCGCCGACGCACGAGTGGCTTCGATGAACGCCGCATCTGCGTTAGCTGAGTTCACATCTGATGGAAGTATCGACAGTCCTGCCACTATTGCTGCCAAAAGTACACTCAATGATGCGAACGAAGCGTTGGTTGATGCTGTACTCGCCGCCGATAACGATGCTCAGACACAAGATGAATTTGTATCAACTGCTCAAGAGGTATCCGATGATGCAGCCACCGCATTTTCCGATCAGATTACCGGCTGGTTCGGCAGTGTGGTTGCAGATAACGATCGCAAACTCTCACCTACGATTTTATTCGAAAATTGGGGAACCACAGTCGACAACATTATTCGAGAGTCGACTGCTGTTGTCGACAGCCCCCCCGATGATCTCTCAACGCCTTGGAATGAATTGGTGGTTTGGGTATGGACCCACCTCACGCCTTATCCAATCCTGACCAGTTGCGATACCACGTCTTTCACTGCGCGATGCCCGCGTGCCGAGATTGACGACGCGTGGGACGTAAAAATCGCAGTTGAAGAAGCTCTAGCCGAAGCAATTGACGACGCTACTGCCGCTGCGAAAATCCAGCGATCACTTATAAATGCAGCTCAAAACACTGTTGAGTCTGCTGCTGAAAAAGTTGTCGATAGTACAAACGACATAGAAATCAACGCACTGGCGGCTACACTCGCCGAAAAAATTGAACTCGAAAAAGACGCTGAACAGACGGTTTCAGGTCTTAGTGACTTGGATTTGCTTCTGATCAAACTGGCGACGGCTGCCGTAAATCAGGCAAATGCTCAACTTGAAAATGCTCACAATGAACTTTTATCGGCCAGTCTGACTGCTCCGTTCGCCGGAATTGTGTCTTCAATATCCGTTGATGTGGGAGATCCAGTCAACCGATCAACCCCAACCCTCGACGTCCTCAACCCAAGTGTGATTATTGTCGATGGTTCAATAGATGAAATCGACGTGCTCTCACTGAGGATCGGTGATCAGGTCGCGGTAACACTCGATGCCCTGCCCGATCAGGTACTTGAAGGTGTTATCGACGAAATTGGCGACGGCGTGAACCAACAAGGTGTGATCGAATTCCCTCTCACGGTGGCTCTAACTCCACCAGACGGGATTGAGTTAATCGAGGGTCTTAGCGCCACCGTTACGATCATCCTCAATCAGATCGACAATGCCCTACTAGTACCACTTCAGGCGATCGGTGGCAGCTTTGACCAGCCAACTGTTGACGTTGTTACAGACGACGGATTTACCACCGCTAACATCGTGCTCGGCGCCAGTGACGATTTTTGGGTCATTGTTGAATCTGGGATATCTGAGGGGCAGGAAGTCCTCATGACAATTGCGAAATCTGTCGATCCTCTGCAACAACTGTTCGGCGCTGGTGGTGCGATCCGAATACCCGGCGGTGCAACCGGATTTGGCGGCGCAAACAGAGGCGGCGGAGGTGGTCGATGACCACGACTGCCTCGACACGGGTGACAGTCCCTGTAATTGAGCTGTCGAACGTTAGTCGTGAGTTCCGAATGGGGACGCACGTGGTAACAGCCCTAGATGGAATCAATTTGATCATTGAGCGGGGCGAAATGGTCGCCATCATCGGCCCATCTGGTTCAGGTAAATCGACTTTGATGAACACCCTTGGCTGTCTCGACCAACCGTCATCAGGATCGTTCATGCTCAACGGGCAGGACGTATCTGATTTGTCCGACGATCAACTCGCTGAAACCAGATCCCGTCAACTCGGATTCGTATTCCAAAGCTATAACCTCCTCCCTCGAGAGACTGCACTCAGTAATGTAGAACTCCCGCTGAAGTATGCAGGAGGGTTGAGTGGATATGAACGTCGACTCGCCGCTCGGACTGCACTCGATAGGGTCGGACTTACAGAGCGATATGATCACCTCCCAATGCAGATGTCAGGTGGTGAACAACAACGTGTCGGTATAGCTCGCGCACTGGTCCAGAATCCAGCACTAATCCTTGCCGATGAGCCAACTGGCAATCTCGACACAAACTCGAGTGCTGAAGTTATAGAAATGCTCCGTTCACTCAATGAACAAGACGGCAAAACGATTGTGGTGGTGACGCATGATACCGAAGTCGCTGAAGCGATGAAACGGATTGTTGTATTTAGAGACGGTCGAATCGTTGATGACCGAGCAGTAGTTCACGCGTCAGCAGACAGTAATGACAACACGACGGAGAGCAATCAATGAATCTCGTCCTTTTGCTTTCCACGGCTCTTTCCTCGATTGGAACAAATAAGCTCAGAGCTAGCCTCACACTGCTCGGAATCGTTATCGGTGTTTCGTCCGTCATCGCAATGATGGCTGTCGGTCGAGGCGCTCAAGTCTCGGTAACTGCGCGAATATCTGATCTAGGCACCGACCTCATAACGGTTCGTCCGGGTGCTCAGGCACAACGTTTTGCTTTTTTTGGCGGAGGAGGCAATTCAGATGTGCTGTCGCTCGAAGACGCTTTTGCTCTCAAAGATGACGTATTCGCTCCTGATGTCCGACTCATAGCACCCGAGAACTCATTCTCTGGCACAGCAGCGTTTGGTGCTGAGAATACTTTCGTGAACGGGGTTGGTGTCACCGCCGAGTATCTTGAAGCCCGAAATCTCGTTATCGCATCAGGGCGAAACATCTCAAATGTCGATGTCGAAAATATCTCGACCGTAGCCGTACTTGGATCGGAGACAAGCAAAACCCTGTTTGGGCAACGAGATCCCGTCGGCGTCACGATAAAAATCTCCGGTCGTGAGTTCACAGTAGTCGGAGTAATCAAAAGTCAACAAGGAACGATCTTCAACCCTGACAGCTCAGTTATTGTCCCCATCACAACTGTCCACTACAGGCTAAATAATGAAAAAGGATTGCCCGACTCTATCTCAGTATCATCGATAAACGTACTTGCTACTTCCGAAAGCACCGTAGACGATGCTCGGCTCGACATCGCGACGGTGCTTCGACTCAGGCATGAGCTTGCCGCCGATGATGACGATGATTTCCAAATCACGACTCAGCAAGACACAATCGAGACACTCGAAGGCACCCAGGGGACATTCGTGATCCTACTCGGTTCGATCGCCGGAATATCCCTGCTTGTAGGTGGAATCGGCGTTATGAATATCATGTTGGTATCGGTAACGGAGCGCACTAGAGAAATCGGAATACGTCGTGCAGTCGGTGCCAAACGCCGGGATATTCTGCTTCAATTCGTGACCGAAGCCGTGTTAATGACTTTCGGGGGTGGAATTATCGGAGTGCTGACAGGCTGGGCCATTGCCTACTTCGGAAACGGTGCGACCGTCGCAGGAGACGTGATAGAAACAGCGATCGAAACACACATTGCCGTAATCGCCCTTGTAGTATCGGTTGCTGTTGGATTGTTCTTCGGAATATACCCAGCAGTAAGGGCAGCTTCGTTGAATCCGATCGAAGCGCTACGACACGAGTAAGTCAATTCCAACATAGGAATCGGCTAATCAGATATCACGGAAGAAGACATACGATCCACAATAAGTCCATGCAGTACTCCAGAAGATTGAGACCACTCTACCAGCCGACGCCACGACAAAATAATTAGTGGACATATTTGCTGAAGATGCCAGCAATTCCAACTCCCCGAGCAAGTAATTTTGAAACCTAACATCAAACTAGTGGCCTTTGACCTAGGCAACGTGCTGTGTTCGGTCGACGAAATCTCTGCGGCAAAGCTGTTATCCGAACTCTGTGACAAGCCATGGGAAGACGTTCACGAGATAACGTTCGGCCAAAACAAAAAACTGAAATTCGAACGTGGTGAAATGAGTTTCGATGAACATGCCATTCGTGCGATCTCCAAACTCGGCATCGACATGCCACTGGATGAATTCACTCGAATCTACGACGGTGTCCTGATCCCAAGCAAAAATATGTTCCCACTGGTGGAACAAATTGCCATCTCTCACCGAATTGCCCTTGTTTCGAACACGAGCCAGCCACACTGGAAATCAGCGGAGAAATTCCTGCCGTTCAGTTCGAAATTCGACCCTGTTATCGTCTCCTATGAAGTCGCATCGATGAAGCCCGAACCCGCCTTCTACGATGCTCTGATTAAGCGTTCTAACATTCCCAGAGGTGAAATACTATTCATCGACGATCTCTCGCAGAACGTTGAGGCTGCCGAAGATTCAGGGATGATCGGTCACCTGTTCACCTCCCAAGCGGCTCTCGAAAACACACTAGCCAAACTAGGCGTTATTTAGCTATTCGCACTCTTCTCTCTGATTGCGCCTAAAGCAATGTTGTGAGACAACGTTGCTAACAAAGCACTGACACTGCGCTATCTCGGAGAGAACTCTTGGCTACGGACTTACCGAATGACTACACCCTGATAAAAGCTGATCGAATATTCGATGGCACTGGGACTGCTCCTATCTCTGGACAGGCAGTGCTATTGAACGGCGGGCAGATCACCGCAATCGGTCCAGTTGGAGAACTTTCAGCTCCAGATGGATCAAATTTGACGGTCATAGACTATGGTGACTCGACCATCCTACCGGGCTTGGTCGACGGACATACCCACATGATGGCCCCCGGTGACGGCACACACGGCGATATCACCGGCGCCGAGCAAGATGACGTTTTGCTAATGCGAGCACTACAGAACGCTCGAACATTCCTACATGCTGGGGTTACCACCGCTCGCGAAAATGGTGCGAAGAACAAAGTTGGATTCTCACTGAAAGAAGGCATCCGACGAGGACTCTCAGAGGGTCCAGAGATGGTCATTTCAGGTCGACCTATCACAATCACAGGCGGTCACTTCTGGTACTGCGGTTCGGAAGCCGATGGAGTTGAAGGGGTGCGCTCCGAAGTCAGAAAACTCGTGAAAGAGGGCGCCGATTTCATCAAGATAATGGCCACAGGCGGTTCAACGTGGTCGTCGAATCCTCTCCGACCCTCATACACCCTCGAAGAGATGACAGTAATTGTTGAAGAGGCACATCGTTTCGGAAAACTTACGGCTGCTCACTGTGCGTCGATGCAGGGCATCAAAAACGCACTTGATGCTGGTGTCGACATGATCATTCACTGCGTTTTCGAAGATGAAACCGGTATGTACGAGTTTAACGAACCTCTTGCTGAGCAACTTGCAGCGGCAAAAGCATGGGTGAACCCAACCCTTCACGTTGTTCAGGCAGGTATCGACCAGGCAGTGCAGATTGGTTACAACCGCGGCTGGCTCACAGATAACGAACAGATCAGCATTGATTCGGCAAACCGGTCGCTCGATACTCGAAACGAATCGGTGAACAGACTAATCAAGATGGGTGTGCGGATGATCGCTGGAAGCGATTCACCTTGGGGTGCATTCCCGCCCGGAGAATTCGTGAAAGAAATGATCGCACTAACTAAAGCCGGCCTTACGAACACTGAAGCGCTGGTCACAGGACTGAGCCACGCGGCAGAGTCCATCGCCGTTGGTGGTAAAGCTGGGACGCTGGCCACTTGTCGCCCAGGAGACGTGCTAGTAGTCGGTGGCAACCCGATCTCTGATCTGAATGCCCTCTGGGATATAAAGGATGTGTACAAATCAGGAGTTCGTGTTACACGGCCTGTTTAGAAAATCCGAACCCGCCAACCGATCCACATCACCGGTACACTGCCGGACGATTTCATCAACAAATATCTTCCGACCAACTGGACTCAGCTCAAATATGCCAACAATTGCTTTCCTCGCCAACCTCGCTACTGCGGAGCACAAACGTCGTTGGGACCTATTGAATGATCATGCCGCTGACAACGTAAATGTCATAATTGCCGACCCTACTTCGTCGCCGGGCGAGTTAATCGAAGTACTCAAAGACGCTGATGTAGCGGTTCCATGGCTCGCCTCTATCCCGCTAGACGTGGCAGAACAACTCCCGAAGCTCAAGCTTGTGCAGCTACTGACCGCAGGTTATGACTCGGTCGACGTTGTTGGATTGAGCAAGCTCGGCATAAGCGTCGCAAACAACGGTGGGTCAAACGCCATTTCCGTCTCTGAACACGCCATAACACTCATGCTTAGTGTATACAGACGAATGATGGAGTCGTGGATCAATACCAAAGACGGAAACTGGCGCGACGGAGTCGATCAACTTCCTGTGCGAACCGAGATAAACGGCAAGACCGTCGGAATCATCGGATTCGGCAATATAGGCAGGCAAGTAGCACGTCGACTCTCCGGGTTCGATTGCGAGGTGCTTTATCACGATGTCGTTGAACTAATGCCCGGCAGGGATCATGAGCTTGGTGCCCAAGCAGTCGATTTAGATCAACTTTTACGAGTCAGCGACGTCGTCACAGTTCACGTCCCACTAAACAGCTCGACCTGCGGGATGATGGGCGCACGTGAGTTCGGTCTTATGAAAAAGACCGCCATTTTCATCAACACTTGCCGCGGTCCGGTTCACAACGAAGCAGACCTAATCAAAGCTCTGCAAGACGGTGAGATCACAGGAACTGGTTTAGACGTGCTCGAACAAGAACCGACAGACCCGAAAAACCCTCTGTTGAGCATGCCGAACGCAATCGTCACCCCACACTGGGCTGGCGGGACCGGCGAAGGCAATGAACGAGCCGTCGTGTTCGCGCTGTCGAATCTCGAACGTCTAGTTGAAGATCGAAAACTACTATCGGTAGTCGATCCGGCGTCGATCTTCTAGCTGAAGACAGATCCGACCGCCAGTTACATCACGCTACACAGTTCCACTGATTCTTACATTCGGTCGAAAGCTGAAACTACTGCGCTGTGTAACCGCCATCCACCGGCAAGTTAACCCCTGTGATAAACGATGCTTCATCTGAAGCAAGGAACAACGCAGCATTGGCGATTTCGATCGCCTCGCCAAGCCGCCCCATCGGGTGAAGTGATTTCAGACGTGCATGCATGTCAGCATCTTCGACAAGGGTTGTAACAAGCGGCGTGTAAGTAAATCCCGGACACAACGAGTTAACTCGAATGCCTTCTTTTGCCAAAGCAATGCTCATGTCACGGGTCATCTGTACAACGCCTCCTTTGGTATGCGGGTACGGGTTGAATCCATCACTGATGCCCTGCGCATACCCGACTAGACCAATGATCGACGCCAGATTCACTATTGATCCCGACCTCTGCTTTTTCATGTGGTCCACTGCAAATCGAGACATCATCATCGTGCCCTTAAGATTGACACTCACCACCCAGTCCCAAGTCTGTTCGAAATCCCATTCTTTCGGCGCGTATCTTGGTGTAACACCAGCGCTATTGACCAGCACATCGATTCCACTCAGCTTCGATATAGTTTCCGCAATAAGACGTTCACAATCCTGCCGCGACGACACGTCGCCAGCCAGAGCAATCGCATCACCTCCAGCAGCAACAACCGAGTCAGCAACACGTTGAGCTGACTCCAATTTCACATCCGACACAGCGACGCGGGCCCCTTCCCGAGCGAACAAATGAGCCATCGCATCCCCGAGACCTGAACCTCCTCCGGTGATGTGCGCTATCTTGCCTTCAAGCCTGCCTGCCATGTGGATTCTCCTACCGGTTACTCGCGCTAAAACAGCGAGTGATTCTCAAAAAGATGATTCTGTCGCCGATTCTAATTCCAGTTAGTAGTGCCGTGAAAGCGACTGAGACGTAATATTGGCTTTATATGCCTTCAGGAACCAAAAAACGACAAAACCCCCGCCAACGGTCTTCCACATCCCGTTACAAAGCTGACGTACAGTCCAAGACTGACAAAAAAGCGAATTCAAAGAAACCGCCAGTCAAGCCAGAAGGCCCCACTGTTTACCCGATGGTGTTCGCTGGGCCGATGAGACGACTCTACGCATTCACAATCGACTTGGGTCTGATCATGATGATCATCTATATGGTGGCACCGGTAGCGAACGGAAATATTTTCAACGAAGGCGCATCGGCTCCTGATCTCATATTCTTCTTTGGATATTTCATTATCCCGACAATTCTGTGGGGTCGTACTCCCGGTAAGTGGGTCGCAGCCATCGTCGTAGTCGATTCCAACGGACGGACGCCAGGTCCTGCAGCGATCCCAAGAGAAATGATCGGCAAGCTCGTATCATTTCTCGCCGCAGGGGTTGGATTTTTCTGGCTCATCTTCGATCCGAAACGCCAGGGTTGGCACGACAAGATTGCAGGAACGTTCGTAGTCGACAACCCATACTCGGGCGGACCTCAATTCATGAAGGATTTCTTCAAGATTGGCGAAAAGAAAGCGGATGATGTCATCGATACGGAAGATACCGAGACCGTATCCCCTGAAGTTAGTAACGAGAAAACTAAAAACGAATCTTCAAGTAGACCTCAGTAGCAGTTCAGCAAACCTCCAATAAGCTAAGGAAGCCCTGATGGCGATATCTCGAAAAGTTCGAGAACAGATGAATAGCAGTTCGTGGATTCGCAGAATGTTCGAACAAGGCATCGAGCTACGAAAAATCCATGGACCTGAGAACGTATTCGATCTGTCGCTTGGCAACCCATTATTGGAGCCACCCGCTGAGTTCAAAGCCGAGCTAACGCGAATTATCGCGGAAGTATCCGCAGGAACCCACAGGTACATGCCGAACGGTGGATTCCCTGACGTTCGGGCAAAAGTTGCGGAAGTACTCGCCGAGGAGTCGGGAGTTGCCTTCACCGGTGCCGAAATCATAATGACTGTCGGTGCGGCTGGGGCGATCAACACCATCCTCCGGTCAATTCTCGACCAAGGTGATGAAGTCGTGCTGATCGCACCTTACTTTGCTGAGTATGTCTTCTATGCCGAACACCAAACCGGAGTGTCGAAAATAGCGACTTGTGACGAAAACTGGCTCCCAAACATCAAGTCGCTTAAGGCGACAATTGGCCCGAAAACCCGGGCGGTCATCATCAATTCGCCAAACAATCCGACTGGCGTCGTTTACCCGAAATCATCTATTCGTGCTGTAGCAGCTGCAATTCAACGGGCCGAGCAAAAGTACGGCACGGAGATTTACTTAGTCTCAGATGAGCCATACCGAAAACTTATCTACTCCGATGCACCCTACCCGTTTATTTACGAGCACCACCCACGTTCAATCGTCGCCACGTCACACTCGAAGGATATGGGACTTGCTGGCGAGCGAATTGGCTACATCGCAGTAAACCCTAGGGATCCAGGTAAAACTGATCTGCTTGATGCTCTCAACTTCTCACTGCGCACACTCGGCTTTGTGAATGCACCGGCACTAATGCAACGTGCTGTCGCCGGAATTCAGCGAGCGACCGTCGACATCGACATATACCGCAAGAAACGTGATCGACTATACGGAACGCTAACCAAAATCGGATATGAGTGTGTACGGCCAGACGGTGCTTTCTATTTGTTCCCAAAGTCACCGATACCCGACGATATCGAGTTCGTAGCGCTGCTCCAGAAAGAACTCGTTCTGGTAGTACCTGGCGTCGGGTTTGGAACATCCGGATTCTTTAGAGCCTCCTACAGCGTCGACGATTGGGTTATCGAAGGTGCGATCGAAGGCTTCAAGAAAGCATTCGATCAGATCAACAGCTAACACCGCTCGGTTACTTTTCCAGAGGTTCCTTCAACCCGCTGCCGGTAATCGGCACGCAGACGTTCGAATCGCGCTTAATCACTCCAGAGTCGATCAGTTTTTCCAACCCTGCAAATGCGCCGGCCGATGTCATTTCTGCGAAAATTCCCTCTGAAACCGCCAATCTGGCCTGCCATTCGAACAGTGATTCCTCCGAAACAGTAACTGCAGTTCCATTGGTGATGCGTATAGCGTCGACCATCTCGGCGAGTCGTGGCGGCTTGGATACAGCGATTCCTGAGGCGTTCGTGGGTAATACGTCATCATGGGTCCACTCTTCGGCATTGAGCGCAGCAACCAATGGTCGAACTGCGTGCGCCTGAACTCCGTGGAATTTCGGGATTTTGCCTATGATTTCTGCTTCGAGTAATTCCTGATACCCACGAACCATTCCGATCAGTAATGACCCGTTGCCAACCGGCAGCACAACGTGATCTATCCCATCTTCGAGTACATCGACTATCTCGTAGCTAGCAGCCTTCATGCCTTCTGAGAAATATGGACTCAAATTGTGCGACATATAAACGAGCCCATGCTTTTTTACAAACTCTTCCGCAGCATCAGTCGCAGCCTGTCTTGGGCCTTCTATTTGGTGCAAATTCGCTCCGAATATCTTGATTTGGTCAAGTTTGCCTCTCGCAGCACTCGCAGGGGCGAACACGTGAGATTTCAACCCCGCTGCTGCTGCATAAGCGGCAAGCGAAGCTCCGGCGTTTCCCGATGAATCCTCGACAAACTCGGTCACACCGAGATCACGGCCCATCGTCGTGAGGATAGCTGAGCCGCGATCTTTGAACGACCCCGTTGGTGCCATGAACTCAAGCTTTGCCCACAGGGAACCCAGACCGAGTTCTTCACCAGTTTTTTCGAGAAAAACAAGCGGCGTATCGCCTTCTCCAAGTGAATTTGCCGACGAATGATCACTTATCGGCAACCGAGGTTGAGTTCCATCCGACGCTTCAAGATACTCAACAAAAAACAATCCACCGCATTTGGCGCAGTACAGATCGTTCACCGATGGCTCTTGCTTAGATGAGCAATCGAGGCAGCTAAGTTGGTGGTTCGGGACGCTCAATCTAGGTCTCCATTATCTGTTAATATTTCGTATCTTCTAGTTTAACTACGACTGACTTGTTTTCATCATTCGCTAATGGACGAAATCTCACTCCCCGTCTGGCAAATCCACCGCCAATTCCAACTGCGTGCCCATCAGCTCTCCAGCAAGCAGCAGCTGAGAGAGTCCCTCCCGGTTCAAAACGCACAACGTTCATTCCGCCGCCGATGGCAGAGACAGGTGTCACACGATGACCCTTTTCCGCGACGGCAAACCGAACCGATTCTGGCACACCAATTTCGATCTCAACATTTTGCCCTTATGTCCAAACCCGAGGCGCTTCAACTGCCTCCTGCGCTGACATCTTATGATCGATGAGATTCACGATTGCTTGAAGTACCGAGGTAAATATCCTCACACCTCCGGGTAGCCCAACAGCGAACTCAGGATGTCCGTCTTTCATGACTATCATTGGGGCCATACTGCTCGTCACGCGTTTTCCAGGCTGTACCGAAAGTGCATTACCTGGGTGGGGATCGAACATCTGTTGCGTATTGTTCAGCAGCATTCCCGTACCGGGAACAGTCACCTTAGACCCAAACAACTCATTGATCGTTTGTGTAGCCGAAACGATGTTCCCGGCAGAATCAGCAACAGTGATGTGGGTTGTATGATCAGGTTCGTTCGAACCGGTAGAAATTTCAGGCGAGGCTTTGTCCATATCGATGCTGTCGATGAAATCTTCAACGTAATGCTTGGAAATCAGACGATCCACCGGCACTTCTACGAACTCAGGATCCCCCGTATAGCGATTTCGATCAGCAAATGCCTTCTTCATCGATTCGAGTAGAAGGTGGATGGAATCTGCAGTGCCAAAACCCATGCCAGCTATGTCGAATTCCTCGAGGATGTTCAGCATTTCTGTGATGTGTACTCCAGCAGCCGAGGGCGGTGGAGGACCAAACAACTCGTAGCCGCGATATTCTCCTCTTATCGGCTTTCTATGAACGGTTTTGTAATTAGCGAGATCCTGAGTTGTGATAATTCCACCATTACGACTCAGGTAATCACATACAATCTCGCCAAGTGCACCGTTATATAAATAATCCGGTCCGTTCTCCGAAATTGCGCGTAATGTCCGAGCGTAGTCGGATCGATCCATACGGTCCCCCGGATGCAAAACCACTCCTTTTGGTATGTACGTGGCGGCAGTTTCGGGAAATCGTCGGATTACATCTTCCATCTGCACGATCGTTTCGTGTAAATACTCACTCGCCCTGAACCCACGAGCAGCAAATCGAATTGCGGGCTCCATGACTTCAGAAAGCGACAATGTGCCCCATGTTTCGAGAGCCTCTGTCCATGCCTTTAGACTGCCGGGAACACCAATCGCGAGATACCCGATAGAACTAAGCTCATCGACGGACTTCAGATAGTCTGGCCCGGAATCTGCAATCGGTGTGTACATGCCTTCGGTCGAAGCAGCCGGTGCCGTTGCATACCCGTCAATCACGTGATGTTCGCCGTTCGCGAGCCGTACATTCATATGCCCGGCACCGAATATTCCCACCATCATCGGTTCAACCACCGACAGCGCAAATAACGAAGCAATAGCGGCGTCAATTGCATTTCCACCAGCCAACAACATTTCCGACCCGGCTGCCGATCCCAACGGGTGATTAGTAACTACAACTCCCTTTGATCCCGATGCAGGGCGTTTTTCAGTATGGAACGTTGTGCCCGCGCGTGATCGCCAGCTCGATATTGTCATTCGTTGTTGCTCACTGTTGATTCATATAATTTGCGACCAGCCCGGCCTGAGTCATAAAAACACAATCCGGTAGCGAAATTCTATTCTTTGGAAATCACCGTCGGGCGACCGAAATATTGGTCTTGTCGCCTGTTGTTACTTCGGGTAAGCAGGATTAAGTTATTTGCCATCGAGTTCAGTGTTCGCTGATATGTCGACGCACTGCGAAATAATTCAGGAGATCACGATGGCACAGATGGGAACGTCAGCAGTTTGGCACGACGTCGACAACAGCTGGGAGATGCGGGAGTTACCACTCCCTGAACTCGAACCCGACGCGATACAAATTCGAGTTCGAGCAACCAGCATCTGTGGTTCGGATCTTCACATCTGGCGCGGTGACGGAATTCCAGAAGGTGCACCACCACGTGACCCCTTCGTTTTCGGACACGAGATGATGGGTGAGATCGCCGCTATGGGCAAAACAGTTACTACCGATTCACTCCGTCGACCACTTAAAGAAGGCGACAGAGTCGCATATTCGTATTTCTTCCCATGCGCTCGTTGTTACAACTGCCTCCGAGGAGAGTTTGGAGCCTGCAAATTTCGTACGGGCCGTAAACCACTGGAAGAATGGCCTGTTTGTAACGGTGGATTTGCCCAGTACTACTACCTGCGAAGTCCGAACTATGTGTTCAAGCTTCCCGATTCGATTAGCAATGCCGCAGCGGCTCCAATTAACTGTGCTCTGGCTCAAGTTTACGAAGCGTTGCATCTCGGAGGTGTTCGACTCGGAGACAATATCGTTGTCCAAGGCGCTGGTGGCTTAGGCGTCAACGCCACCGCCGTGGCGCGTGAACTCGGTGCCGCAAAAGTGATTGTGATCGACGGCCAAAAGCCCCGTCTTGATTTGGCTATGCAATGCGGAGCGACCCACACGATCGACATGAACGAGTATGACACTCCTGAATCCCGAATTGATCGCGTAATGGAACTGACAAATGGCATCGGGGCCGACAAAGTGATCGAAGTCGTCGGATTTCCAGCAGTTGTCGAAGAAGGACTCAAAATGGTTCGAATGCGAGGTACTTACCTCGAAGTTGGGCACATCTCTCCCAACTCGTTCGCCACCATAGACGTTTCGACGATGGTCTCCAACCAAGTGCGCTTCTACGGCATCCAGCACTATGATCCATGGATCATTCCAAACGCAATCGATTTCCTCGAACGAACCGCCGACCGTTATCCGCTTACAAATGTGGTTTCACATGAATTTCCGCTCGATCAGATCGGCAAAGCTTTCGAAACCGCTGAATGGCTCGGCAACCAAAAAGGCAGCGAAGTAACTCGTGCGGTGATCACGCCTTAGCGGAGAATCTTTAAAGTCATGAGCAGAACGGCTATCGACATCGCAGATTTGCTGCCGGACATAAAAATAAATATCCGACGGGATAAAGTGGAATTTTTCCGAGATCTTCATCATGCCGGTGAAACGCTATTTGGTTACACGATAATCACGCACAAATTTGGGAATGGCGGTAGTGATCAAGGATTTGCAATTTCTGCCCCTTTCGACGGGATTCACGTAGATGCATCTGGGCACGTGAACTCGATCTCGGCAATTTCAAAGAGCGCAATGATCGAGGTCAGTGCAACATCATGGCGGTCTGAACCGATCACATACGAAGAATATGTAAATCTTGCTAGGTGGATTTTCAAGCCACTTTTGAAGAGTTACAACGCACTGGCAGGTTCGAAAATGAGACTGATCATAGAGTCCAAGGCTGCCACGGAACCCCAATTACCCAAAATGGCTCAATTGCATTTTGACCCGTTTGTTTTCAACGCAAACCGAGGAGGATTACAACAATTCGACTGGGATCGTTTCTACAATTTTATATATGTGTGCCATCGAACTCGTGTCAAACTCCAAGGTTCATCGATATCCAGATTATTGATAAAAAGTGGATTTGAAAAAGAATACGCAGATGATTTAGGTGCGATATACGGGCATGGTCGGAAGATTTTAAAACAAGGTCTTCGGTATCCCTACACCCTACTTCCAGAAAACAGACCGGAA
>JABMNN010000076.1 GCA_013204545.1 Chloroflexota bacterium
GCTGACCAGTTCCAGAACTTCGATCCTTCCCTTATGGGAACGTTCGATGCTGAAAAGGTCAAGCACTTTGATCCATCAGCGATGGCCGGCTTCGATGCAGACAAGTTCAGGAACTTCGACCCAGCAGCAATGGCCGGCTTCGATGCTGAGAAGATCAAGCACTTCGATCCAGTCGCAATGGCCGGCTTCGATGCTGACAAGTTCAGGAACTTTGATCCAGCCGCGATGGCCGGCTTCGATCCCACTCAGGTAGAGCACTTCGATCCTGCTGCTATGGCAGGCTTCGACCGTGAACAGATGACTCATATGGATACGAATGCCTTAGCAGCCTTCAATATCGATCAAGTCACTCACCTCGATGAAGTGGCGAAACAGGGAATCGGTGACAAGGTTCCAGAGTTTGCTAACTTTGACATCGATGTTCGGAAAGAGTTCATCGGCGACGATGCACTTCGATTGGGTGGCGTAGGTTCGTTCGAGGAACTCGCAGCCCAGTTGACCGGCACACCTCCCACACCTGAAGAATTGGCAGAGTTAGGCTGGGACAAGTCGTTCGACGGAATCAACTTTGATTCGGTAGGCGGTTCAGAAAACCTTGATCAGATACAAGCTCAAATGCCTGATTTCAGCTTGCAGCAGGCTCTGGCAGCGTTCGGTGGCACACCCCCGATAAATTAGTCGTTACAAGTAAAAAACGAACACTTGGCCGAATTAGGAATTTCCTGATTCGGCCAAGCTGTTTAATTCGAAATTCTTCCACACGTCGAAAGAAATGCTGATTCAGTTGCAGTTGTCTATCGGCTACTGGTCGATAACTGAGCCGTCGGCGTGAAGGCGAGTTACCACTTCACGCGGCTTTTCTGGGCACATATCAACCGCATCTGGCTTTAGTTCGAGCCCAATACCTGGTGCATCAGAAATCATCAGATAGCCTTTGCCATCGTGCTGTGCCATGCCCGAAACCATGTTGATTTTAGGTGTCACATCTTCGCCGATCGGGTATTCCTGTAGGGCGAAGTTTGGCGCCGTGGCAGCGATCTGTAGACATGCAGCCGTTGAAACCGGAGATAATGGATTGTGGGGAACTACACCAACGTGTCGGGCCTCAGCGAGGGCCGCAATTTTGTGTGCTCCAGAAATTCCACCCACCAAACAAACGTCTGGCCGGATGTACTGAACGGCGTTACGTGACAGTGCCATCTCGAATTCCCAGATCGACGTGAATCGTTCTCCGGTGGCGATCGGAATATTGATCTTGCTCGCAACGTACTCCATTTCGTCGAAGTTATCGGGAGTCACAGGGTCTTCGAAGAAGTACGGGTGGAATTTTTCGATTCCGAGACCAAGCTGCACCGCTTCGGTCGGGGTCATGCGTCGGTGGATTTCAATACATAGATCGACTCCTGTACCCACGGCTTCCCGATACCCGCGAACAGTATCGATGGCATCACCGATCTTATCGGCGTGAGTCTTGAAATAAGGAACATCGCGATCTTCGTCAAGGAACGGAGTCAGGTGGCCGACCGCCGTGAAGCCTTGTTTCTTGGCGTCGACTATCCCGTCGGTAAGCACCTCGGTAGTGTCACCAAAAACGTGGTAATAAACGCGAGCCTTGTCGCGAACTTTTCCACCCAAGAGCTGATGCACAGGGGTATCAAAGTGCTTGCCCATGATGTCCCAAAGCGCTATGTCGATAGCACTTAGCGCACCCATGATGGCAGCGCCGCGAAAATGTGAGAACCGATACATGTACTGCCAGTGATGCTCGATACGAAGCGGGTCTTCTCCAACTAAGTAACGCCCGAACTTTTCGATTGCCGATTTTGAAGCTTCGAGGAAACCCCATGCTCCAGATTCACCTAAGCCGGTAATTCCAGCGTCGGTTTCGACCTGCACCAAAAGGTAGCGATCCAACATCAGAGGAGTGACTTTTGTAATTTTCATAGAGAGTGAGTTAGCTCCATTTGCTTGGGCCAATTTCCTGTGCAACATTGGCTAAAGAATAGGTATTGGTTAAGACGAGGGCGATAGTATGCTCGATGGGGCGTTTTCGCCATGTTCAAGTGCGCACTGAGTCGTGGCTTGACCGAAACACAATTTTCTACATCCTGTATTCGGGAGCATGTATTGCCAACCACGTTCGAAAACGATACGGATACGGACAAAGGCACGGAATCAGGACGCAGGCTCCTCTGTGTAGTAGCGCATCCAGATGACGAAACGTTTGGGCTCTGGCTCAACGTTGATCAAATATGCTGCTGAGGGTGCCTCCGTCTATACGTCATGTGCGACGCGAGGCGATGTTGGCGAGATCGCAGAAGGTGCAAACGCCACTCCTGAAACTCTTTCTGCTGTGCGGGAGCAAGAGTATTACGACGCTGGAAAGGTGATGGGGGTCAAGCAGAGCATTCTCTACGGTTACCGCGATTCAGGTATGGCTGGGACTCCCGATAACGACCATCCGAACGCTTACATTCAAGTTCCCATTGACGAAGTTGTGGCGAAAGTCGTCGACACCATTCGTGAACTCAAGCCACATGTTGTATTTACTTTCGACGAGGGCGGCGGTTATGGGCATCCCGATCACATCCACGCCTCGACAGCAGCCAAACTCGCATATTTCGCTGCTGGCGATCCTTCGTATTCAGGATCATCTCTGGCTCCGTGGAAACCTTTAAAACTGTACTACCACGGCTTCCCGCGTTCGAGAATGCGAAAGTGGTTTGAAGCGCTTGCCTTGGCGGATCCTAATTCCGATATGGCTAAATTGGATATGGAAAAATTGGGTGTGGCTGACGATTCGCTGACAACTGTCCTTGATACTGCCCGTTTCGCAGATACCAGACGTCAAGCAATCGCTGTGCATCACACTCAACGCTCGCCGTTCGACCGAATGTCCTCAACCGAACTACAGGCCGAGTTCCTCAACGAGGACTACTTTATTCGAGTCGATCCGCCCGTTACCCGGGGTGAAACAGGCATCATCGAACATGATCTGTTTGCAGGACTAGATATCTAGGCGCGCCGAAGTTCTTTCGAAAGAATTAACGCAATTGCAGCTACCGGAGTGCCGAGCAAAGCACTTATAACGAGTGCTTGCTCGTTCCCTAGCCATTCAGCAACCGCACCGCCAAATAGCCAGCCGAGTGGGAACGTATTCATCGCTAATACGTACAGACTCATCACTCGACCACGCAGCTTTTCGGTTGCCACTTGCTGGAACATCGTTAGCACCGAGGTCACCCAAGGCATTGATATCAATCCCATTACGAACAGCGCACTCAAGCTCAGTGGCACGGATCGAGAGAAACCAAAAACGACCATACCTACGTCCCAAAAGCTACCCATTACGAGCATCACATAGGCGTGACGGTGGTGAATTCCATATAGCGATACGAAAATCGCTCCGATTAACATTCCGGCACCAAAGACTCCACCCATCAGTCCAAAGCCAGTTGGGCCGATAGCAAGTACGTCTTCCGCGTAAACCGGCATTAGCGCGAATATAGCCACCCCGAAAAGGTTCTGTGCGATTACTAAAAACGTCAACCAGAGAAGAGGAGGTGTGTCGCGGGCGTATCGCAAACCCTCCGCAAGCTGACTTGTGAACGAGGGTTTAGATTCGCCGGTAAAAACATCGCTACGTGCAGGTTCTTTGACGCGAAGTAACAGCATCAACCCAAATACATTTCCGGCGACCACGAGCCAGTACACCGTGTGAGCACCGGATGCAGCGATAACAAATCCGACGATCACAGGACCCAGCATTTCGCCAGTCGTTTGTGCCACGGCAAGTATGCCATTAGCGTTCGTGAGCCGATCAGATCGAACAATATCTGCGATCAGAGCGTAGAAAGCGGGTCCATAAAGTGCGCCGCCAATTCCTCCGATAATCGATACCACAATCATGTGCCAGGCGACCAGCAGTTCAGTCGAAATAAGTATCGCCGTCACCGCCGAGGCGGCCGCTATCAGTGCGCCTGCACCCATCATCAAATTTCGACGACCAAATCTATCGGATATCACTCCGCCCATCAGCGCAAAAGCCAGAATAGGGATGGCACGAACCCCGGCGACTAATCCAATCCATAGCTGTGATTGAGTTAGTTCAAATACCACCCATGAACTGGCTGTGCCTCTCATAAATATTCCGAGATCGAATATCGCCTGGCTTACAACAAGAGCGCGAAACTGCGCGTCGGATAAGACATTCGCCGCTTTTGGTCGAAACCTCATCTACGTTAGTGCCGTCACTAGATGTTCGAGCACGATAGCAACTCCGTGATTATCGTTAGAAGCGGTGTGGTACTTCGCAAGCGACTTGATTTCAGGGATAGCATTTTCGACCGCTACCGACCAACCGCAATCGCGTATCAGGTCGATATCGACGAAATCGTCGCCGAACGATAGAACGTCTGTGAGTGAGATTCCGACTGATTTAAGCAGATCTGCTACCGCACCAGATTTACTCGCCTGTGCCGGAACGATGTTCAAGAACTGCGCTCTTCCTGCACGAAAAATAACGGTTTGCGATGAAAGTCGATTTTCCAGCATGATTGCCAGCGCTTCCAAATTATGACCCATACCGTTGATCGAAACTTTTACCGGACCAGATCGAAGTGCTTTATCGAACGGCACAACCATCGTCGGGGTTGCGGTATTGAAAGCCCATAGTTCGTCAATGTCATCGTCGTGATTGACAGCGAAACGAGTTCCGTCGATCTCCAAAGTCATTCGAGCCAACGGAGCGTGTTCGTTCGTTAGGTTCCAGCAGATTTGTGCGTCTTCTAGATTCATCGAATGTTTTATTGCGCCAATTAATCCCGCATTGCCTAAAGCGACCGTACCGTTCATTTGAACAAGTGACGTGATCTCGAGAACATCGTCTCCGACCAGCGTGGGAAGAACTCGCTCAGGCCGCGATGTCGCAATGATCATCGGCATTCCAACTCGGTGAACGGCATGAAGAGCGACGCGGGCTCTTTCATCCAATCTCCCGCGCGAGTTGAGCATTGTCTCGTCGAGATCCATTGCGATGGCTTTTGGAACAGTAGCCGAAAAATCAGGAAGGTTCATCATTAGTAGGTGTCAGTGCTCAGTGCAGGTGGTTGCCGAGGTAATGATTTGCCATTTCGAAGCCGTTTATACAATAGCGAATAGCCTGGAAATTCTGGATGTGCCGTTCATCGCAATGGAACCAACTTTTCTTCTGTGCCACTTTGGCGTGTTGGTCCACTAGCGAGCTTTGCGAAGTGCAGGGGTCAGCATGAAAGGTGTTAGGCCGACTGTGAGCGCCCCGGCGATGCTGATAAACAACGTTGTTTGAATCCCAAATGCCTCAATCCCTGCACCGCCGATTAGCCATCCCAATTGGTGTGTGAGAACGGTCATGAAGTACAAACTCATCACCCTGCCACGCATCATTTCAGAGGCTGTGGTCTGCAGCAGTACTGGGACGGAAATCATCCAAGCTGAAAATGCCAAGCCCATCATCAGCATTGCAATTCCTGAGATCACGACGTTCGGTGCAACGGCGAAAATACCAATCGATAAATTGAACAACAACAGCGAGAAGATGAGCAAGTAACCTTTTCGGATGTACTTGGTGAGCGCAAAAAGCGTGAACGCACCTATTAGCGATCCAACACCACTTAGCCCGAGCATGATTCCGTAACCGGTTTCACCAAGTCCCAAAACATCTCGAACCTTTACCGGAATTGCCGGCTGATTCATACCCATAAACAGAGCGCCAGTTCCAACCACCAGAAGTGCTCGAATAAGCGGAGTGCGGTAGGCATACCCAACGCCTTCTCGGATTTCGGAAAGTATGTTTCTGCCACTGGCAACAGGAACGCTACGGGTTCGCACCCGGAAGATCATTAATGCCGAGAAAGCGTAAAGGCCGGTTAGCACATAGAAAGCGGTATCAAACCCCATTAGAAGAAGTGCTGCACCGATTGTTGGTCCGGCGATAGTAGCCGTCATCGATATGCCGGTGTTCAGACTTGAAGCTGAAACGAGCCGTTCGCGCCCCACAACATCCATAACAAAAACTTGGCTTGTCGGATTGTGAAGCGCAAACATCGATCCGGTTATTAGTGAAATCGGTATCAGATGCCACCACTCGAAAACGCCTGTGGTTAGCAACACCCCCGTTAGCAACGCCATAGAAGCGATAACCAACTTTGTACGCCACAACAACTGCCAACGTTCGGTTCTGTCGGCCAGTGCGCCACCTAATAGTGATATGGCGATGATGGCGATGCCGGGCGTTGCATTCACCAGTCCCATCAACGTCGCTGAATTCGTTTTTTCAAGAACGATCCATGCCTGCGCCATGCTTCTGATCTGGTAACCGGCGAACGTTGCCAGATTCGCTAGAACCAGAAATCTAAAGTCGCGAATCGAAAGGACGCTAAAAGCACCACCGGTATTTGAACTTGGGGCAATAGGAGCACTTTGTTCGACGGCAGTCGAGTCCGTGTAATCTTCAGCGTCTGCCAGAACGGATCCTTCTGTTAGTTAAGTGAAAAGCGAATCGGTCAGGAACTTAAGAAACGATACTGACTAGCGTTCGCACTGTGTACGAGTTGAAACACGAGTACAAACACTAAGTTGACCGACGTTAATAGACCACGATAGAGCTTTTTGTAAGTCTATTCTCGAAAACGCAAATTTAGTTGCTAGTGCTTAACTATGAATGGATCAAGCAAAGATTCGTTGATTTCAACTCCGATACCGGGTCGATCTGGAAGAGTGAATCCGCCATCCGCGTACTTCCAAGCAGTATCCGACGCTTTGTCGAGTCGATCCGAAAGCCCACCCTGAAACTCCTGCAGATACTCTGGAGGAGCGACCGCTGCACATTGCAGAGTCGCCGCTTGGAACACTGATACACCGCTGCCCATGTGCGGAGTTGTCGTGATCCCTGCCTTAGCCGCAATGTCCATCTGCACCATGTAGTCGGTGAAACCAGTGCGGCCAATGTCGGGCTGGTAAACGTCGAGAGCACGCGGTTCCTGAACCCATGCCTCCATCTGGTATCGAGATCTGAAGTGCTCACCAAGAGCGATTTTCGCTCCCGGCTTTTGAACCAAAGCTTGATGACCGTTCAGGTCTTCAGGTTGAAGTGGACATTCGAAAAATCGAACGTTTCGCTTGCCATATTCCAGCTTGCCAAGTTCTGCCGATTCGTGTGAGCCCATCCATAAAGTATCGACCATCCACTGTTCGAGATCAGGAGCACCCGTCATTAGGCCATCGAGTTCCGCTGTCCCTGCCTCGACATCACCTGTAAGGAAGATTTTCGCCCCTCTCAGCCCCGTGTCGACCCACGACTTAACATGATCGATACGCTCTTCGAGAGTCGACCGGCGCACCCCTGAAAGGTACACATCGAACTGAGTTCTCGGGGTCGAATCTAGTAGGGCAGCCACTGGAGATTGTTCACGCTTGCCGATAGCATCCCAAACAGCAATGTCGATCGCAGCAAGGGCATCGAGCCAGTAACCCGATGAATACCCGCGCCCGCGCTGTGCGTCATACAGGAAATCCCAAAGCGCACCAGGGTTTTCGTACTCCTGACCTTCAACCATTTGAGCAAGCAGCGCATTCACGATCAATGTAACCACTTCGGGGCCGATCCCAGCATTCGCCTCGCCCCAACCGACCGTGCCATCAGAAAGAGTCACCTTAACTAAAGGTGTTTCGACGTACTTTGCATACACCGTCTGCCATCCCTGTTTGAATTCGAATCGCTCTGTTTGGCGATCTCCTTCATTAGCTCTGTAGGTCTCCCAGTAGGATGCGGAGTTCTTGAATGCAAGATGAATTGATTCGACGGACTTAATGCTGAAACTTGTATTAGTCGACATTGAGATTCCTGATTCCCGTGATTTACGAACTAAACCAGTGAACATAGCGGTGAATGTTTAAGAGGCGATGATATTTGAACGGTCGAAGTCTACTTCTCAGAAATGAGCGGTGGTAGCAGTTTCGTGTACATATTGCAGTTACAGGGAACCGTGTTCAAATGCTTGTTAGCGGACGTTGACTTTTCCGAACAGCCGTGTATATTTTGCGACTGCTTACGGTGGTGGTGGTGGATAGATTTGTTCTATCTAAGCCATCTCGCAACGAGGCATTTACGAAGCTAGAGCACGCCGGTTACAAGTGAAAAGGTTTCTTTTTACTTGTAACGTCGGGTAGGCTCTGGTGATGGAATGAACTGATTTTCTTGTGAAAATCGGTCTCTTTCTATATCTGGCCTTTCGGAGGAAATAGCATGAATCTTAGTTTGAACAAGAGATGGGCACCGGTGTTTTTAGCACTGGCTAGCTTGCTCCTTGTTGCTGGAATCGCCTGTGGCGGTGACAGTGATGACGGAACAGGTAGCTCATCAGGTGGTGGCACAGCCGCTACTGCAGCTCCAGCAGCTACTGCGGCCCCAGCGGCTACAGCCAAGCCTGCTAGTGGTGGTGGTGGTGCAGCACCAACAGCGAAGCCTGCCTCAACGGTGGCAACAAACGCTGGTCCGTCAGCCACCACGGCACCTAGTGCCATGGGTGGTCCAGAAGGCTCAGTTGTTTGGGCATTCCGAACCCTTGAATCTGTCTACGGTATTGGCTATGTTGGCCCGTACCGAACATCAGCAACGAACCAAATTGGTGGTCTAGAAGAACCTCTCTTCAACTTCCAAAATGGTAACCCGATGACTCCCTACCTTGTGGACAAATGGGATATCGACGCTGCTGGTACTCGTGCACGTATGACTCTCAAAAAGGGTCTGAAGTTCCAGAGTCCAATTGGCTTTGAGGATAAAGACTTCGGCGAGCTTGATGCTGCTGAACTCGTCGAATGGTTCAACCGTTCGAACGCAACGACCAATCCAGCAACCACTTATGGTGATGGTGGTGACTTCGCTGCAATCTTCCTTGAAGCAAAAGTAATCGACCAATACACGATCGAAATCGGTCTTGTGGCTCCGGTTTACTACTGCCTGCCGGTTTCACAGTTCGGTTGTCTTTCAGCCGCACGTGGCCCGCACAAGGTAACCAGTGCCGATACTGAAGGTGTTGAGTGGGCTCGAACCCACCATGTTGGCACAGGCCCTTACGTACAGGGTGCCTGCACACCTGGTGACCGCTGCACAATGCACGCAGTATCAGAGCACTGGCGACAGGTTGGTAACGTTGCTGAAGTCACAGGAATTCAGGTTCCTGAAGCAACAACCCAAATTGCCATGCTCAAGAACGGTGCGATTGACATGACCGAGCTTGACTACAAGCTCCTCCCGGGTGTTGTA
>JABMNN010000077.1 GCA_013204545.1 Chloroflexota bacterium
ATGCCATTCTGCCCCGACACTGAGTTCTGACAGAACCGATTCGATTGAGGAAGAAAACGGGCCGACTTGCGGTGCTCGCGTTGCTTGCGGAATTTGATTCTTCAAGCAACGAGGTATTTCCGTCATCAGGAGTCTGGGGTTGTGTTAGCGTGCTCGTATATCGGCACTAAATTGGAGTTATACGGCATTGGCCATAGCGAACGGACCTCTTCAAGAGATCGTCATTGAACTTGCTAGCCGACCAGGTCATGAAAAAGTTCGTTATCTCGTTACTAAATTACTAGTAGACGGGCTTGATGCGTCAAGCAGCGACGTCCAGTTCGAAAAAATCGTCAAGGAAGTCAATGGGCGTATCGACGGACTGCTGGGCAGCACCGTATTCGAGTTCAAGTCTGATCTTCGGCGCGAGCGACCTGCGGCGCAAGAACAGCTACTTCGATACTTGACTGAGCGCGAAAGCGCCACCGGTCGCAAGTATTTGGGAATCGCTACAGATGGAGCCGATTTCGAAAGCTATGAACTACGAAATGGTGATCTACATGAACTCGTTAGAATGTCTCCCGACCCAAAAAACGATATCCGAGAGATCCTCCTCTGGTTGTCACCAGCTGTCGCGATCAACAATGATCTGGAGCCAACTTCAAATCAGGTAATCCGTGAATTGGGCAATGGGAGTATTGCCTGGATTCGAGCCCAGACTGAGTTTCGAGACCTGTGGCACCAAGCCAATACGGTCCCAGATATCCGATTGAAACGCGATTTGTGGGCTCAACAGTTAGAAAGAGTCTATGGCTCTGACATCAGCGACGATGATCTATTCTTCCAACACACCTACCTTTCAATAGTAGTCAAAACGATGGCTCACCAAGTCATCGGATTCGATCTTCCGTCCGCCGTGGATCTGTTATCTGGTCAGTTGCTCACTGAAATTGGTATTGGCGGTGCTATCGAGTCCGATTTTTTCGATTGGATTTTAGATGCAGACGGAGGCGAAGATTTAGTTACCCGAATCGCAAACCATACTGCACGTTTTCGACTCCAAGATGTTCAGATAGATGTACTGAAAGTGCTGTACGAATCTCTAATTGATCCTGATACGCGACATGACCTCGGCGAGTATTACACACCAGATTGGTTGGCACACAGCATCTGTGTCGAGGCGATCGATGACCCTCTAAATCAGCGGGTACTTGATCCGGCGTGCGGATCAGGCACATTCGTCTTTCACTCAGTTCGTCGCCTTATAGACTCCTGCACTATTGCTGGAATACCTGAATCAGAGATCGTTCAGAGAGTAACTCAGCAAGTGTTTGGGATCGATATTCATCCGGTAGCAGTCCAAGTCGCGCGGGTGACGTATCTGCTCGCATTAGGCAGAGAACGTTTACTCAACCGTGAAGGTGATGTTGCTATTCCTGTCTATTTCGGTGACGCTCTTCAATGGAATACATCCCAGTTATTAGCCGATCGCGAGGTATTGATAGGGGTTCCCGGAGGAGATGAAGTTCTGCAATTCCCGTTTGCGGTGGCAAGCGACCCAATATTGTTCGACAGGGTTATTGCCCAAATGCTCGAGATGAGTGAAGGTAACCCTAGTGCCGATGGTCTTACTGCGTGGCTAAAGAACAATGGTGTGTCATCGACGGGTGATATCAAAACCCTTGTCGAAACATACTCTACTCTCTGCATGCTGGTCGAACAGGGTAGAGATCACATCTGGGGATTTGTTGCTCGAAACCTTGTTCGCCCTGTGTGGTTGGCACAGCCATCAATGAAAGTCGACGTATTGCTCGGCAACCCGCCATGGCTAGCATATCGACACATGAATACCACCACGCAGGTGCGATTCAAAGATGAGTGCGTCGGAAGAAATATCTGGGCAGGTGGAAATGTCGCTTCGCATCAGGATTTATCTGCCTACTTCTTCGTTAGGGCAGTGGAGTTATACCTACATCACGAAGGAGTGATCGCATTCGTGATGCCATACGCTGCAATGTCACGTCGCGCCTACGAGGGATTTCGGAGTGGACTGTACAGCCGGCCCGGCATCATAGCGCAGAACCTCGAATTCACAAAGGCGTGGATGTTGCGAGATCAGGTTTATCCACCAC
>JABMNN010000006.1 GCA_013204545.1 Chloroflexota bacterium
CGCTTTTTACGTGGTGCACGGCGCCACGACCCGCAATCGAGCGGTGATCTCCCTGTCGAAACCACGCGTCCCCAAGTACTACTTAAGTCTATAGCGTTGAACGTCACTGGAGAATGGTGATTAGCACGAATGTCGAACTACGAGTGAATGAAAGTCCGGAAAATTGTGTGATTGATCTCACGATTGTGCGCTGTGGTTCTCGATGATTGACTCATTCAAATAACGCTGTCCGTTAGTGATATTTCACCAATCAAATATCGTTTTTCATCTCTGTGTTTTTATCATGACCATATGAAACCAACTTGGATATCAGTGATCCTGTTTGTGTTCGGACTTTTGGCGACGATTATTTCGTCTGCCATGCTTTTCAGTGTTGACGGTGATCGGCGGGATCTCGAATTCCAAAAATCGAGTACATCAGTTCAGAGTGGATATTCAGGCAACGCTGAATATCCACTCTGAACTGATTGAACAATCGGCTGCCGCAATCAGCATCATGCCTTCGATCACGCGGGATCAGTTTTTTGAATTCATAAGTGCAACTAAACGTGCCCACTCACATCCAGCCACGCGGGCTGTTTCGTGGATTCCGATAGTTAAAAATGAGTTGCGTGACGAATTTGAAAAACACTCATCGGACGAGGGATTCGAACATTTTCAAATCACTCAACGTAGTGTCGATGGACAGCTAATTCGGTCCGAAGAACGGGCGGAGTATTACCCTGTATTTTACATTGAACCTTCGAAGGGAAATGAACCTGCTATAGGATTCGATCTTGGCTCGGACCAAGAACGATTATCCGCGATTTCAATGTAGACAACATCCCAGTCTGCTGTGGCAACTTCACCTATCGAGCTTGTTCAGCGCCAAGGATCAAGTTTTGGATTCTTGATATTCAGCCCGGTATATATTAGAAATTCAGGTGAGTTGATTGGATTCGTTTCAGGTGTATTTGATATCGACATGCTGGTGGGGGCTTCTATGCTCAACAACCAATCGAGTGGAATCGATTTCACTTTAACTGACGACAGTCACGATCCAACACTCCCAATCCTGAGCGGATCGATCAACGATGGCAACATCATTCAATCAACCACAGATCTGGTCATCGCCCGAGAAGCCTCTGCCGAAATAGTGTTGCCCAATCGCGTCTGGAAGCTCACGACCGGAAAGTCCGCAGGATCGTTCGAGCGCGGTGGTTGGTTGTGGGCTGTGCCTGTGTTAGGGGTCATTGAAAGTGTCGGGCTTGCGACTTCGGCTCAAACCATTGAGCGGCGACGGCAGACGTCGATGCTCCTTCTGGCGTCTGAGTATGAACGAGCCGAGTTCAATAGACGAATTGTTGAACAAGAGCTTGAGAGTCGGGCTCAAAAAACTCGGATGATAGATTCGGTTTCACACGAATTGCGGACACCGTTGACGGTAATCACCGCGCGAGCGGACTTACTGTCACGAAAACTACCTAACGCCACTGAACGCCAGAGATTTGATATTAGTTCGATCAACAAATCTGCGAAACAGCTCAAAGGCATGATTGATTCTCTAATCGAGTATTCATTCAGCAACACCGAGCTTTTAGGTGGTAAGCGAGAGTTCGTTGATATCCATGACATTGTCAATCAAGTTATCGTTCATTTCAGTTCAGACGTTATGAACAAACGGTTGATTGTCAAGATTTCAGATTCGTTACTTCGTGTCCGCTGCGACCACATTTTGATAAAGCGGGCATTGATTGAATTGATTAAAAATGCTGACCAGTACGGAGTGAAAGAAGAAGTAATCGAATTGTCGGTTATTCAGCGTGATTTGACGACGACGTTCAGCGTAGAAAATTCCGGAGATCCCATATCTCTTGATGACGGAATAAGTCTATTTCAACCTTTGGTTCGAGGTGCGATATTCGGTGATGCAAGTCGACCGGGAATCGGATTGGGATTGGCATTTGTTCGATCGATCGCCGAAGTACATAACGGGACAGTTACATTCTCTCGCAGTCCGAATGGTAACAACGTATTCGGGTTCGAGATTTCGGAACGAGTCGAACAGTCGATAGCCTAATTTGAGATAGCCAGTAAGTAACGATGGATCTTAAATCTTCGATCGCATTGCGCGATCTATCTCTCGCTTGGCGTCTCGCTCTTTAATCGTGTTGCGTCTGTCGACCTGGCGTTTGCCTTTGGCAAGGCCAATAAGTAACTTGGCAACTCGGTTTTTGATGTAGACCTTTAATGGAACTACGGTTAGGCCATCTCGATGTGCCTGATCGTCTAAATAATCGAGTTGTTTGCGCTTGAGTAATAACTTTCTGGGTCGGGTAGGATTGTGCTGGCCATGTTCCCCGGCTGGGCCGTACGCCGCTATGTGGGCATTTTCCAGCCAGGCTTCGCCGTTCTTAATGTAGACGTAACCCTCGCCAATGCTGATTCGCCCAGCGCGTGCCGACTTTATTTCCGAACCAAGCAATACCATTCCCGCTTCAAAAGTTTCACTAATGAAGTAGTCGTAGCGAGCACGTCGATTCGTAGCAAGTGCGCGTTGCGTGTCGGATTCAGGCATAGTTCAAGTGTAGGCAATTATATGTAAAACGGCGAGACCGATTGCCATCTGAACTTTGCCAGCAGTTAGGGTTTTGCAGTCAGCTGACCAATCTGGAAGTCGAGCTGTTTTACTGCTGCCTCGATTTGACGATCTCCGACATCTGCCGTCTGAGGGTTGCTTCCTGCAGCATCTGCAACTTCGTATTCGACTACAACATCTGGGTCGATTCCGATTTCTTCGATCGCTCGACCATTAGGTGTAAACCATCGGCCGATTGTCAGGTAAACACCGCCACCGTTTGAAAGACCACGAAGCAGGTTAACACTGCCTTTGCCGTAGGTATTGGTGCCAATAGCTACCGTACGACCATGATCCTGCAAGGCGCCGGTAAGCACTTCAGACCCACTGGCCGAGAAGTTGTCGACAAGCGTCACAAGAGGAATCTCAGGGAAGTGGCCGCCTTTTTTGACTGCCCAATCTTCTCGTTGCCCGCGCGAGTCTACTTCGTAGGTGACTAGACCATCGGTGAGGAACTCCGATGCGACGTTGACGGTAGCCGAAAGTAGTCCCCCAGGGTTTCCTCTAAGATCCAGAATGATGCCTGTAGCGCCATTGTCGATCAATTGCTGTACACCTTCTAATACCTCTCTTGGAGTTTCGGCAGTGAACTGAGAAATTCGAACTCGACCATAACTAGTATCAGTGACATTAGAGATTGTCACGCTTGGATCGTCGATCGTTGCTCGAACAATTGTTATGTCAACTGGATCGAAACTGCCAACGTGTTCGACGGTCAAAATAACGCTTGTGCCTTTTTCACCGCGGATCTTATTTACCGCCTCAAGGACGCTCCAACCGAGAGCGTCCTCGCCATCGACAGCCAATATTCTGTCTCCGGCTTTGATTCCCGCTTTTTCTGCGGGTGTGTTTGGTAAAGGCTTAGTGATAATCACGCCGTTACGGTCAGGCGATGCCTCGACTTGGGCACCGATGCCACCAAAATTTCCTTGAAATCCGTCTTGGTCGATTTTGAATGTCGAAGCTGGAATGTAGGCCGTGTAACGGTCATCAAGGGCATCCAGCATGCCTCTCACGGCAGCTTCCGCAAGAACATCGGGATCGATTTTCTCTCGCACCACATACTCTCTGACAAGGATCGAGTAGGTCTCCCAGACAATTTGAAGCCCGGCAGGGACCGCCGCGGGTTCGTCGGCAATAGGTTGAGCGGTCGGAGTCGCCTGCGTGCCGTCTGCGAGGATGATTGGGCCTTCGTTCCTAGAAGATGGGCTTTGATCATCACTGTTACATGCAGCAGTGACGATCAAAGCTGTCAAGGCGATCATAAACAGCATGACGAGTTTGACAGAACCGGGACGTATTGAGAGAAGTTTCATGTTGTGAGCTATGGCCGGTAGTAGAGGGTGTTCAGAAATACAGTTCGTAGGCTGTTAAATAAAATAACAATCAAATTAAGAATACGCTCGAAGAAAAAGTACCGATGTACGGTTGCACACACAAAAGCGTCGGCGGAAAGCTGTCATTTTAATGAGTTCCACCGTTGAATATCACTTCCAACTTTACATAACAACGATAGTGCGACGTGATGTGCAAGTGCCGAACAGTTCTACCCTTCGATGGAGTTACCAGTCGCAACGGGTTCGACAGCAGCAATTCTCGTTTCAATAGCGTCTCGCAGGTCGACCATACCCCAACCTTTGGTGGCTGACGTAGTCACAACTCGACTGAACTCCGAAACATCGATCTCATCCAGAATGTTGAGACTGATTGGCTCATCCGCAGACTTAATTATCAGATCAAGTTTGTTAAGGACAAGAATTCGCGGTGTGTCTCCTATCCCCATATCGGAAAGTTGGTCGGAAACCACTTGAGCTTGTTCAGCTGCATAAGGGCTCGATACGTCGACCACCTGTAGTAGCAAATCGGCTTCTAACGCCTCCTCAAGTGTCGCCCTGAATGCTGTCACGAGGATCGGCGGAAGTTTGTGAACGAAACCTACGGTATCGCTGATGGTTGCGGGTGTGCCCGAAGGCAAATACAACCGTCGAGTCGTTGTATCGAGAGTCGAAAATAGTTGATTGCGCTCTATTACGCCTGACGAGGTGATGGCATTGAACAATGCGGATTTACCGGCGTTTGTGTATCCCACTAACGAGACGATCTTCGTATCTCCGCTGGTGCGCTGCTGTCGTTGCTGGTTTCGCTGCAACTGGATCTGGGCTATCTCTTTTTTGACGCGTGAAAGTTTACGACGTACCAGACGGCGGTCAGTTTCTATTTGGGTTTCTCCAGGACCTCTTGTACCAACTCCTCCACCGAGCCGTTCAAGGTGAGACCACTGACCAGCAAGTCTCGGCAGCAAATATTCGGTCTGGGCAAGCTCGATCTGCAGCCGCCCTTCACGTGATATTGCCCGCTGTGCAAACACATCGAGAATTAACGCAGTTCGGTCGATCACTTTGACCCCGAGTTTGTCTTCGAGTGTCTTCTGCTGGTTTGGCGAGAGTTCATCATCGAAGATCACAGTGTCGGCTTCAGTTTGCTTTACGGCGTGTTGAAGCTCATCGATCTTACCTTTGCCGATGTATGTTGGCGAAGGCTTGTTCAGCGTCTGAGTGAATCTCTCGACAGGATTTGCTCCGGCAGCGCGCGCCAATTCAGAAAGCTCGGCCAATGAATCGTCCAACGCCCAGTAATCAAACTGATTGCGAACACTCACTCCTACCAAGATGGCACGTTCGCGTGACGGACCTGTGGAATATGTGCGTTTTTTTGGCATTTATGAGATTCGGATCCCTGTACTTGCTAATTATGCGTTGATGCGAATCTGCGCAAGCCGACGAAGCCCTTCGTCGATCTGATCATCAGGGATAGTCAGTGAAAGCCTGATGTAGCCCTCTCCACCCGGGCCGTATCCGTTGCCCGGTGTCACTACGACGTTAGCTTCATCCAGCAGCTTCTGTGCAAAACTTGCGGATGTGTAGCCTGTTGGGATCGGAGTCCAGATGTACAGGGCCGCTCTGGGGGCGATCACTGGCACACCGATCTCGTTTAATACCGAGACTACCTTGTCACGACGCTTTCGATATACCTCGTTATTGTTATCGAGCCACTCCTTCGGCAGATCGAGTGCGGCAATGCCCATCTCCTGAATCGCTTGAGATAGGCCAGAGTCAATGTTCGATTTCACGCGCATTAGTGCGTTGACCATGTCGGGGTTCCCGACCGCCATGCCGACTCGCCAGCCGGTCATGTTTGCGGTTTTCGAGAGCGAGTGGAACTCCATGGCAATATCCATCGCACCTTCGGCCTGTAGTACGCTCGGCGCAACGTATCCGCCGTACGTCACTTCGGTATAGGCTGCATCGTGAAGCAAAGCAATGTCGAACTCTTTGCAGTAGCGAACAGCCTCATCGAAAAAGCTCAGAGGAGCAACTGCACCTGTCGGATTGTTCGGGTAGTTGATCCAAAGAGTTTTAGCCTTCTTCGCTACGTCGGTTGGAATATCGGCAAAATCTACCAAGTAACCATTTTCTTCTTTGAGATTCACCAGGTGAGTCTTGCCGCCTGCGAACATCGTTCCGATCTCATATACGGGATAAGCGGGGCTCGGGCTGATCGAAATATCTCCAGGATCGATGAAACATAGTGCTGCGTGGGCGATTCCCTCTTTAGCACCGATCAGGTTGATGACTTCGGTCGCCGGGTCTAGTTTCACACCGAAACGCTCACCGAAGAACTTCGCAACTCGTTCCCTGAATTCTGGAAGACCTTCACTCTCAGGATATTTGTGGTTAGCTGGCTTATTTGACCCAATGACCAACGCGCTAAGCACCGCCTCAGGAGTCTGCATGTCTGGATCGCCTATACCGAACGAAATTACGTCAATGCCCTGCGCTTTTTTGGCGGCGATTGCCCTTGATATGCCTACGAATAGATAAGGGGGTAGATTTTCAACACGTTCAGCAAATTTCATTCGATTGTTTCCGTACTTGTTAGATATGTTCGTTGTCCAGCGCTACGAGGATGATCAATCGTAAACGAGTGATCAGTTCAAATGTGGCTCGGAGATCGCACTGAGATGCTTTAGTTGGCCGCGTTAATCAGGCCATACTCCAGTGAATACCTCTACCGCCGGTCCTTCGAGAAACGCTTCGCCTGTTTCATCCCAAGAAATGCGAAGTTCTCCGCCATCAACTATCACATCTACTGTGTCGTCAACGAGTCCGTGGGAGCGAGCTGCCGTCGCAGACGCTGTAGAGCCTGTTCCAGATGACATTGTTTCGCCAGCCCCGCGTTCGAATATTCGGGCTCTGATCTTCGAACGATTTATGACGTTTACAATTTCGAAATTAATCCGGTTCGGGAATAATTCGTGGTTTTCTACATATGGTCCAACCTCGACCAGAGGGAAACCTTCGACTGGTTCATCCATCACCACGACTGCGTGTGGGTTACCCACCGCGAGGCATGTGATTTTTAGGTCATGCCCTCCGACCTGAATCGGGTAATTCTTAATAATTTCAAGATTGCCCGTCTTGGCTGTGTCGACAGGAATTTCGGCCGGAACAAACGTGGGTACTCCCATTGCAACTTTGGCTGAAATCATTTTTTCGCCGGCCATAGTCGGCCAAACTGTTCGTACACCACCACCAGTTTCGACAGTTAGGATATCTTCGACCGGTATAACGATTTTCCGGTCGATCACGAATTTTGAGAAGAGTCTGATGCCATTTCCACTCATCTCCGCTTCTGATCCGTCCGGGTTGTAGACTTTCATTCGAATCTGAGCTACATCGGAATCCTGAACGAGAACGATTCCGTCCGACCCAACACCGAATGCAAGAAGACTCATTTCTCTGGACAGTGCTCCCCAGTCTCGATCAATACCACGACCATCTATCGCGATGTAATCATTACCTGCGCCGTGTAATTTTGCGAACTCAACAGTCATTATTTCCCCAGTACTTCATCGAAAGAGTGATTGAACAGCAAGTTGATTCTATGGATAATTCAGTCAAACTGCGAATTCGAAAAGCGAATTAATATTTAGCGTTGTAATTTGGGTGGTGCGATCTCATTTACTGGTGGCTATGACTCCGATGCCAACCATCGTTTTGCGGATTCAACGATTGACAGAGTGATGTGTTCTGGATCAATTGTCATGTCGAACCAGTTGATTCGAGTATCGTCTGGTTTGAACCAGTTGTTCTGCTGCCGGATCAAACGATTTGTCGCCACAGCTGTGAGACGAACGGCTTCATCGAGCGCATATTCCCCGTTCAAATGACCAATCATTTGCCTGTATCCAATGCCGCTCAACGCACGATCTCTCGTTGAATAACCCGCCTTTAGTAGCGCCTCGACCTCGGCTATCCATCCATTGTTTTGCATTGATTCAAGACGATTGAGTACACGAGCGTGCAAGATAGCGCGATCAACTGCCAACCCGACGATAAAATGTTCGAACGGTGGTTTAACGGCTTTGACTCGATTTGACTCTGGATTCCCTGAGTTTGATAGTGCCCGTTCGATTGCTCTGACCACGCGCCTCGGGTTCTGCAAGTCAGTAATTTCTGCAATTTCTGGTGCAATGTCCTTCAGTCGGACTGCAAGAGGCCATACGCCTTGTCGCTCTACTGTGAGTTCAAGTTCAGACCGTAGTTTCACATCTGGTTTGATTTTTGGAACTTCCCAGCCCTCGACAACTGCCCAGAGGTATTGACCTGATCCTCCGACCACGATCGGTAATTTACCTCTATCAATAATGTCATTGATGGTCGACCGTGCCTGATGGAGATAATTAGCAAGACCGTACTGTTCGTTAGGATCGAGGAAATCGATCAGGTGATGAGGAACCCCCTTGGTTTCTCTACGGGTAGGTTTTGCAGTTGCCACATCCATCCCGCGATAGAAAAGCCGAGAGTCGGCATTCACAACCTCTCCATCTAGTTCGAGTGCCAATTCGATCCCAACAGAGGTTTTTCGAGTCGCTGTTGCACCAACAACTGCGATGAGGTTTGGATTTGATGATTGACTCACGTCGGTAATCGATCGATGGCTGTTCGCCTAGTTAGAACTTATTGCACTAATCAGCTTGGAGAACTCGTCAGCCTTTAAGCTTGCACCACCTACCAGTGCTCCATCGATATCCGGCTGAGTAATCAACTCTGCTACGTTTCCTGAGTTGACGCTGCCGCCGTAAAGAATCCGAATTGAATCGGCCGCTTCAGTAGCCAGTTTTCTCACGACTTCGCGGCAAACTGCGGTCATTTCCTGAGCCTGCGCAGATGTAGCAGCTTCGCCCGTACCGATGGCCCATACCGGTTCGTAGGCGATGATCAAAGATGCCCAGTTGGTGAAGTTGGCAAGACTTGTTTCAAGTTGTTCCGAGACGAATTGCACCGCCTGCCCAAATTTCCGAATACTGAGTTCCTCTCCGACGCACAGTATCGGAACCATTCCCGCATCCGCTACCGCAATTGCCTTCGCTCCGATCTGATCTGAAGTTTCGCCGTTCAATGCGCGTCGTTCTGAATGTCCGACAATCACGTGGCTGGTCAAACCACCTAGCATCGAGGCCGATATCTCACCGGTGAATGCACCATTATTGTTTTCGCTGACGTTTTGGGCACCGACTTGAATTGACGAGCCGTTCAGCACTTGTGCGATGCGCGTGATAGAGATGAACGGCGGACAGACAATCTTCTCGATACCCACCACGGTGTCGCTGAGATTGAGAATATCCATCGCCAACTCGACCCCCGACTCAACATCGGTATTCATC
>JABMNN010000078.1 GCA_013204545.1 Chloroflexota bacterium
AATCTACAGCGAGCAACAAAGAAGCCGTGGCAGGTGCCGACATCATCGTCCTTGCCGTGAAACCACAGCAATTCAACTCAGTTGCAGAAGAATTAAAAGGTGTACTGAATTCCTCCCAGACGGTCTTGTCGATCATGGCAGGTGTGAAGATGCACTCGATCGGGCTGCAACTCGACCACAACAAGCTCATCAGGGTGATGCCAAACACACCGGCTCAGATTCGCAAAGGTATCTCGGCTTGGACTGCTTCAAGCAGTGTCGATCAGAGAACCCTCGATTTCGTCGGCAATATGCTCAAAGCTATCGGTGATGAATTAAAATTCAGCGACGAGAAGAATATCGATATAGCAACTGCGCTCAGTGGCAGCGGTCCCGCGTATGTGTTCGTACTAATCGAAGCTCTTGCCGATGCAGGAGTTGAACTCGGTTTGCCCGGGCACGTCGCTCATCATCTTGCGTCACAGACTGTACTTGGAAGCGCTGCCCTTCAACGAGAAAGCGGCAAGCATCCTGCGGAATTACGCAACATGGTTACATCACCAGGAGGCACCACAGCCGCGGGCTTGGCTGCGCTCGAAAACGGTGGGTTTCGGGCTACTATTGCGGATGCTGTTCGTTCGGCGTACAAACGGGGCGAAGAATTGGCTGGCGGCAAATGAGTACGGAATTTCTAGCGTACATAGGTTGGCTCCTTCAGATATTTGGATATCTCATTGTCGCCCGCGCACTTTCTTCATGGTTCCCTGACGCGAGGCGTCACCCTCTAGTTCAACTGTTATATCAGCTCACGGATCCTGTAATGATTCCCGCATCTCGGCTCATTCCTAAAATAGGAATGATCGACATAAGTCCGATGATTGTGATCCTCATCCTGTTTTCTGTATCTGAAAGACTTAGAGCTGGCTGAGTCTTTCAGATATCACTTCGTTCGTGAGGCCCTCGACCACAAGAATTTTGTTTCTTGTGGTCACGCCTGAAACCAGCATTACTTTGTTCCTCGGCACACCGAGGGCTTTGGCAACTATCTGAACCAGAGCATTATTCGCCGCTCCATCCACGGGGGGAGCCTTTACGCGCGCACGCAGCACGCCATCCTCTCTCCAACCTAATATCTCATCACGTGAAGCTCTGGGCTGCAGGCGAACAGCGATGCGAGTTGAGGTCAACGTGTCACCTAATGTCCTGCACGGTGACTTCACCAGCGGACACCGGCCAGTCTCTGCCGTTTTCGTCACGCACAATCAGGCGTCCGATCGAGTCAACATCGTGCGCAACGCCCCGCAGATCCTTCGAGTCGTCAGACTTACCGTTTCTGATTGTCACCTTTCTGCCGAGGGTCGTAAGTCGATCTCGCCAAGCCGGCACAACAGATCCACCGGCAGTAATGTAGGCATACCGAGTGTCTAGCGTTTGCATCAATTGTTTGAACACTTCAGTACGATCAACCTCTCTACCGAGTTCGGCTGACAGACTGGTGGACTTAGGCGCCAAGATAGATTCCTTACTCGGATCGAAATTGACATTCAAACCTATGCCGATTACGGCTGTAATACCATCGACGCTAATGTCAGGCTTGTTGTTCTCACTCCATATGTCGTGATTATCCGGTTGCGACCCGGTTTTAGATTCAGCAATCACTCCTGCAAGTTTCTTGCCTGCAATCTGGACATCATTGGGCCATTTGATCCCCGCATCGACACCATATGCTTCTGCCACATCTGCGGTAGCAAGGGCAGCTAACATCAATAGTTCACCAGCCAGCGAAACACGCGGTCGAAGTATCACTGAGCAGAGAATGTCTTGTCCCTGCTTCGACACCCAAGTCCGATCGTAACGCCCTCGACCTGCTGATTGATGATCGGCGATCACTACGGTGCCATCTGGCGACCCTGCCTCAGAGAGTTTCCATGCCACGTCCATTGTCGATGTAGTGACTTCAAGGTGTGTTATCAAACTACCAATCACAGACAGGGAGCCAGCGAGATTTTCGAAATTTTGATTCATCGAATGGAAGTCCGAACTTAACATTTTCCATCACCGCATCTCAGAGCCGCTCGTAGTTTTTGTGTGCATGCACGTATTAGTACACGTTGTTTGTAACAATGGAACAACTTTGGAGTAAGGCTACGATACTAAACGTCAGGTGTGAATAACTAGCCGCGTAGGTAAAGCTCTCAACAGAGTGCCTGCGAGCTGAAACGTCAGTAAAGTGCCAAGCTACGAATGAGGAGAACCATGGCCCAGCGATCTAATAAAAGCTCATTGCTTGCAAGCTTGAGCTCACTGCCTACCGACAATGCGTCGGCCGAGGCAGCATGGCGACAAGCTCTTCTTCTCCGAGAACTTTCTCGGGATGAGCGAGTTACCGCCCGAAAGCGCCGTTCCGAGGCAGAAGCTGCCAAGGAATACGCGGAAAACGAGGCTATTACAGCCACCAAACAGCTTTGTTCCGAGCTTCAAGCTCAAGCACGCATGAAGCTCCAAGAGGCCGATGACACTCTCGGTGAAGCAGAACGTGTAAAAGCAAACGCAGATGCATATGCTGCACGAATTCAAGTCAACATCGATACCGAACTAACCAATACAGTTAAGATTCGTAAAGATGCTGAGAAATACTCAGAAGATATTCAGAGTAATGCACGATCCGCCGCTGATGCACTTATGACTCAGACACGAGCCGGTGCTGATGAGATGGCAAGTCGAATGCGCCGTGCGACTGCGGAAGATATTCGAAAGATACTCACCGACGTTGAGGTTGCACGAGCAGCGGCAGAGGATGAACTTGAGACACAGCGAATCCTCACCGAGACAGCTCGAGTGCGAGCATTCTCCCACGGTCTGGCTGCTGAAAACGCTTCAAGTGAGATGGCTCGAACCAACAAGCCTGAAGTAAAACCGGCTCCCGCAAAGCGAGTCACTGCAACCAAGCCAACGCCAATTCGCAAAGTTACGGCTATGAAGGCACCTGCCCGCAAGGCAAAAGTAACTTCAATACGCAAGGCTGCGTAATTTAGCTACCTAAGCTAAACGACAATCATCAGGGCTTCTGACTTCGGTTGGGAGCCCTGATCGCTTTAACCCCTTGTTTGAAAATCAAGATGCAACGAATTCGAAGCAAACCTAGAACACAATTTTTCTCGCCCATTTGCAAACACAAACATAAGCAACTTCGGTGCATTGTAGGGAGGTAATCAATTCCGCTCACATCTGACACGAGCGGTCGAAGTGAGGCACATTTACTAATGGCAAAACGTTCACGTACGTCGTCTTCAACGCCGATGTTAACTTCTTTCCCGACGGACAATGCGTCTGTTGAGTCTGCATGGCGAGAAGCTCTCGCTATAAGAGATCTTGGATACAACGCTCGAGCCAAGTCGCAAAGACGACTGGCACAAGCTCATGCTGTAAGAATCCAGGCAGAATCTGAAGCGATCACAGCTACCAAAAACTACTGTGTCGACCTAAGAGTCCAAGCGGATCGCGATTTGCGGCAGGCTGAGCTAACGCTCGCCCAAGCTGAACGAATCAAAGTTGATGCTCAGTCGTGGGTCGACTCGATGAAGGACGAAATTCAGTTCAGACTCGATGATGCTGCAAGCAAGCAAGCAAATGCACAATCATATGCAGAGAAGCTTGAGGATACTGCACGAGGCGCAGCTGACGCTCTACTAGGCCAGACACGTGCCGGTGCAGAAGAACTGGCAAGCCGAATGCGACGCGAGTCGGCAGAAGATATTCGAAAAATTCTCGCCGACATCGAAGTTGCACGAGCGGCAGCCGAAGACGAACTGGAAGCCCAACGACTTCTAACTGAAACCGCCCGCGTTCGAGCATTCACAGTTGGACTTAACATTGAAGACGCTAGGAATGAGCCGGTGAAATTCACAGTTACTCCGCAGGTAGCGAAACCTGCGAAGCCAACGGCCTCTGTCAAAAAGCGAACTACAAACGCAAAAGCAAGGACGATCAAGCCGACGCCGATCAGGGCTGCAAAGCCACGATCAGCACGAAAAGCTGCCTAAGTTGTAAACTGGCAACGATCATTGAGAGACCCGAAGATAAGTTCTTCGGGTCTTTTTTTAATGCCTCAATTATCACCAACGATGCTTGTGCTGAGGTTCAGTTGGTCTACACTTTCGTCCATCGAACAACCCTTTTTCCATAACATCTAACAAACGGTGGAAACTCAATGTTAAAAGCTACGACCAAAACTTTGTACTACGAGCACTCTGCCAGCAATCCGGTGACCCTCAGAGTTAAACCTGATGAGTGGTTCGAAGTCGAAACTCAGATGAACCGTGGTCCAGATGCAGAGTTAGTTCCTAACGACATCCGAGATCTCTACAACCAGTATCGATCCGATAGCCAACCTACCGATCGCGGCAACCCTGCCTCGGGCTGTATCTTTGTGGAAGGTGCCAAACCTGGTGACCTGCTGACGGTCGAAATCGGGGAGATCAAGGTTCACCCAGTTGGCTGGACTCGATACGCCGGTTCTACGGGCGCCATGCCTGGCTACCTCGGTCCGTCCAACATTGGTACCCAATTTCGAATCTGCCGAATTGAAAATGATGAGATTATTTGGAACGACAGACTTCGGTTCCCGGTTGAACCGATGATGGGGGTAATTGGCGTCGCTCCCCAACGAGAAGCCCGCCATAACGGTTGGGCAGGTCAATGGGGTGGCAATTTCGACATTCAGGAAGTTACCAACGGTGCGAAACTCAGCATTCCGGTCAACCACACCGGTGCCTTGCTCCACGTCGGTGATATGCATGCTCGTCAGGGCGACGGCGAAATCTGCGGAGGTGGTGGAATCGAAACAGGCGGCAAAGTAACGCTCAAAGTCTCATTGAGTAAGAAGCCAGCGGAGATGACATGGCCTCGCATTCAGAACGACGAATACATCATGACCACCGCCTGCGAGAAGCCTGCTGAGGACGCCTTTCGAATCGCGCTGTCTGAGATGATCTTATGGCTCGAAGCTAGCTACGGCATGAGTCAGGGAGAAGCGTACATGTTCCTCTCACAGTGCCTAGAAGCTCGTGTAACGCAGTTTGTGAACCCCAGTTACACCTACATAGCGAAGGTCGCAAAGAAGTACTTGGTTTAGGAATTGGCTCACAAGATCAAAGCAGTTCTATTCGACGTAGGTGGTCCGCTTGATACCGAGATCATCATGGATCGTGAAATTGACGAGCAGATCAAGGCATCATTCAGAGCACGGGGCGCAGCGATATCCGACGAAAATTATGCGGAAGTGAACCGTTGGGCTGTCGATGTGTTCGCAGCGAAGACTTATCACTCGATCATGTGGAAGATCGCTGAAGGTGACATGAAGCTCATCGAGCAAGTCGAAGCAGAACTCATGGTTACCGTTCCTCAGAGAAACAAGATGCGAGGAGATTTCGAGCTTCGTGAGGGCATTCCTGAGTTACTGGCTGAACTCTCTGGTGATGGCATATTACTTGGACTTGCGGCGAACCAGCCAACCACTGCTCTCGACAATATGGAACAGCAAGGCATCCTCAAATACTTCCAATATCGAGAAGTCTCTGGTTCAATCAATTTACGAAAGCCCGACCCGCGGCTTCTGCTTCACTCCTGCGAGGGTCTTGGTGTAGGGCCGCAGGAAGCGATCATGGTTGGTGATCGGATCGACAACGACATTGTTCCGGCAAGAATGCTGGGCATGGCGACGATACGGTTCGTGTCGGGTCGACATTGTCAACAGCAGCCCCGCTCGTGGAACGAAGCACCTCACGCTGATGTGTATTCCGTCGAAGAGCTTGGGCAAACGATACGTCGATTTGTTGCTGCTCCCCCAAATACTTCGGGTGATGATGGGCCTGAGTAGGGTGCGACCGCCCGCGGAATCGCCACCAGATAAATACCAAACTAAAAGCCCTCAGGAAATTTCCTGAGGGCTTTCGATTCTCGTTGATCTAGGTGAGAAGACTAGTGTTCTTCGTCTTCTTCGTCTTCATCATCGCCTTTGCCATGCTTATCTTTTCCACGCTGGTGCCCACCTTCAATACTGAAAGTTGCCTCGCCTTCGGAGATGACAATAACTCCCGATGCGACGCCGCCGACAGAATCTACAGTGACGCTAATTTTACCCTCGATCTTACCGCTGTCGTTCTTCACATGAAATTTCCCGGTATCAACGACATGTAGTTCGACTGGTACCAGCACCGGTCCAGCGGTTGGGTCAAGAGGATAAGTTCCCGAACTTACATCGAACACGCCAAGTGCATTTGGACCTGGCGAATCGACACACGTCTGTATCAATCCCCAAATGGGTGAACCCAAGAAATCGACACCTACGAGACAGTTGTAGGCGGATGGTCCGACGCCACTATTGATCTTAAGATTCGCATGACCATCAAGTACTTCGAGGTTGGCACCTGTAATTCTCAGATCAGCCTTGAGTGAGCCTTTCAGGGTTCCCACAAGTGTTTGGGTTACTTCATTGATGAACAGAACGTTCAGTGTTGCCTTAGATTTGTGAGTACTCTCGATGAGGGCACCATTGAGAATGTCGCCTGCAGAATCGCAAGCGCCTTCACCATGCTCTCCTTTCTGTTCACAGGCGGTCACCGCACCAATTAGACCTCCGAATCCCTCGCCAACTGTAGTGATCTTGACCTTATTGATCACGCCGTCTGTGATTTTAAAGTGAGAACCGACAGTTCCACCTAGATTGAGTCCTACACCACCAACTCCACCAATTGCTTCGATCTTGCGCGCTTCGTTAGATGCAGCGGCAGCGACCCCAGCAGTGAGTGTCATTAGTGCGACAACCGCTAGTGCGATCATCACTCCACGTTTATATATCAACCTCTTGCTCAACATACCTGGTATCTCCACTAGCAATCAGATCAGCCGGGTTAGAACTGAAAGCCGCTTCGCCGCGGTGATGAATCACACCTTCGGCCCACTTGCCACACATCTTTTACCAATTTCGATATTGTGTCATATGATTACGGCTCAACAACGTGACCCCATCGGTTCATGAATTCTCACGAGAGCATAACGGTGAATCGACGCTAGCGATATGTTATCTTGGTATGTACATTCTGAATGTTTCTTGAGATTTTTGGTATTCTTGCCTTTGATGTGACTACTTGGTGGAGAATTAGTGGAGAATAGAGATAAATTTCTTTCACCATTGCCATCAAGCGAACGCTTCCGCAGTATGGCGATAAAAATAACTGGAGATACGGTATCCGTTGCGACAGTCTGACAGGATGATTTCAGCACTAATTATTGATGACGATCCAGGCATTCAAGATATGGTTTCGCTCGCCATCGAACTTAACTGGCCGAACGCATCCGTTTATACCGCTGCAGACGGTATGACTGGACTTGATCTCGCACGCAAACACACGCCCGACGTTGTCATTCTAGATTTGGGCTTGCCAGATATCGATGGTTTAGAAGTTTGTGTAAAGCTTCGAGCTGAATCGACTATACCGATCGTGATGCTTACTGCCCGTGATCGAGAAATAGACATTGTTAAAGGGCTAAACGCTGGAGCCGACGACTATGTAACCAAACCCTTTAGCCACCTACAATTCTTGGCTAGGCTTCAGGCGGTGCTGCGACGCACTAAGGGTTCATCTCAGGAAACGTCATATAGTGATTCTAGACTCACCGTCGATTTCGATCGACGAACGGTGACCGTTGACAGTCAGCCGGCTCGGCTCACACCAACCGAGTTCAGTTTGCTCGAGTTTCTTCTCAGAAATGCGAACAGGGTAGTCACTCACACAGAGCTACTCAGAGCTGGATGGGGTGAGGAATACACGGACGCTACGGGATACATCAAGACTCACATAAGAACGCTACGATAAAAGCTTCACGACGACCCAACTTCTGAATCGGGTATTGTCAATGAGCGCGGTGTTGGTTACCGATACGTAGGCGATACCTCGTAATTCGCCGCTTCGGTCCATCGATCTCGATCACACGTTCTGCACACCTACGGCACACCTTTTTGCCAACCAGATCAACACCAAGCACATCGCGCAGTTCGGTATTCAGCGCGTAGCATGACCGCCAGTTTCGAACTTTATCGAAACGGCGCACGGTAAACGGTCAGCCAAGGATTGGTTTCTTCAGACATGCTTTCAGCCGCTGAACTTAATGCTCATATGCAAATCCCGGTCGCAAATTGGGATCAAAACTCTGCATGGGAACGGTTCACCGGATTCCGAAACCTTACCGTTCAACAGTTCTGTGAAATTCAAGAACAACTTCTCGGTGAGCAGATTCGGACGATTGGCGGCAGTAAGCTAGGTTCTCGGCTTCTGCGAATGACCAAACCTGAGGATGTCGAAGAATTTCGGCGCACAATTCCACTTACAACCTATGCTGACTATACGAAGTATCTCAATCCCAGTGCCCGGGCAGATCTTCCAGCATTTGAATATATGTGGGCGCACACCACGGGCGCACAAGCACGTTATAAGTACGTGCCATACACGCGTAGAGCATACACGCGCATGCTCGACAATTTGATGGGAGCTTTCATTCTTTCAACAGCCCGTGAACCGGGTGATGTAAGAATCGGCCCCGGCTCATCGATCATGTACAACGTTCCACCACGCCCTTACCTTTCCGGGTATGCAGCGTTCGGCATGGAACGTCGCTTCGGTCTGAAGGGCGTTATCGAGCCCGTCGTAGCCGAGCACATGGAGTTCAAAACAAAGATTCGAACGAACTTTGAAACGGCGATCGAACGCAAAGTCGATCTTATTGTTTCTATGACTTCAGTGCTTGTAAGTGCGGGGGAACAGTTCAGCGAATCGTTCTCTCGAAAAAAGGCGAAGTCCACATCAGCGAAGAAACATCCAAGCCGGAGCTGGCGCAGCAAGTTCAGGCTTGGAACGGCTGTGCTAAAAGCCGCGCTACGCGGCAGAAAACCTCGTGCTGGAGATGTTTGGAACACCAAAGGGATAATTGGTTGGGGAGTCGATACTCCGGTATTCCGTGATCGAGTGGAAGGTCATTGGGGGATGTCACCACGGGAGATTTACGCTTGCACGGAAGGTGGTGTAATGGGAATGCAAGGGCGAGACGCCGCTGGCATGGTGTTCAGTCCTTACATGAACTTCGTTGAGTTCCTTCCTTCAAAGGAAGCAGCAAAAATGGAGAATGATTCTTCTTACCAAGGCAATACTCACCTCCTTGAGGAAGTAGTAGCTGGCGAAATGTATGAGGTTGTTATTTCGAGCTTCTATGGCATGCCGTTCGTCCGATATCGATTGGGCCATCAGATACGTTTCCTCGAAAAATCGACTTCTGCAATCGAAAGCGGTCTGCCAGAGTTCGAATTCCTCGGACGTTCGGATGACCGGCTTGATATTGCAGGGTTTACTCGCATAGATGAAAAAACTATGTGGCAGGCGGTAGAGAGAACGGGCCTTCCGATTGGATCGTGGACAGCACGCACCGAAAGTCGTGATGGCAAGCCGGTTCTTCACCTATACGCCGAAGCCAATGGATCGATGTCCGAGGCTGACGCTGAGGACAAAATTCATGCAGCACTTCGTGTGGAAGATGACTTCTACCGTGACCTCGAAGATATGTTGGGAATTCGACCCCTTGAGATCACGCTTTTGCCTCCAGGAACGTGGGACAGGTATTACGATAGCCGCCTAAAACAGGGACTTCAGCTTCATGATCTCGTTCCTCCGAGAATGAACTCAACTGTAAATGATGTCTCCGACCTGATGACCTTTGCGCAAGAAGGCGAGCCGGTCGCCCCGTAACGAAATAGTACCAATGAACGAAATTTACATATTCCTACCAATGGTGCAGTTCGTAATCAGTATTTTGCTGGTTAGTGTCGTTCTGCTCAGCGCACCGGGAGACAGGCTCAACCGTCTGTTCACTGGGTTCCTTGTCGCTCTCGGCACTTGGGGCATCACAATATTCCTTATGCGTGATGCATTCCCTGACGCGACTAGCGCATATACGATCGAAAAAATCGCACTTGCAGTGATTCCATTCACAAGTATTTTCTTCTATCACTTTGTATATGCATTCGCAGGAGTGAAGCGAAATAGGTCGGTCCTGCGTGGCTTCTACGGACTAGGCATCGTCGCTGCAGTTCTCTCGCTGCTCGGAATTACCGCCGATGGCATGATTGTGAAGTTCTATGGATTCGCCCCGGCGATCACTTCAGCATTTATATTAGTTCTTCTGGCTTCCTACCCACCCGTAGCCTTGGCGATTTGGGACATACGTAAGACGCTCAAAAACTCGCATTCTCGGCGTGCGAATCAGCTTCGCCTGCTCCGTCTTGGTGCGATCGTGTCTTTGCTTGGCGCAACAAGCGATTTCATTCCATCACTGGGTCTAGATATTTATCCGATGGGAGTGCTCGGCAATATCGGATTCGCGTTAATTACGACTTGGGCATTGACCCGATACCGTCTAATGGAACTCCGCATGGTTGCTCGGCGTGGACTTGCGTACACCACAATCAGCACGCTTACGCTCGGCATCTACGGGATAGCTGTTGGTGTTCTGTGGCTCGTTGTTCCTGAACTTAGTACTACAGCAGCAATTCTTGCTGCTGTAGCCACGATATTTGTAACGGGGCTATTTATTCAGCCACTTCTGCAAAATGCACAGACTTTTGTCGACCGATTATTCTTCCGTGAGCGATTCGACATGCTCAACGCTCTGGCACAGTTGAACTCTGACTTGCGAGATATCACCGACTTCGATGCTGTTGTTTCCAAACTTGGAGAAAACGTTCGAGAGATTCTTCGCACAGACTGGGTCGGCGTTGTCCTGCCCGATGCATCCGAACGAGCGTTCGAAGTCTATTACGACACACGCGGACTAAAAGGACGACTCACTCTCCAGACAGATGGATTACTGGCTCGTCGGCTGTCGTCGGTAGACCGACCGTTCTTCCGTTCCGATCTCGCAACTGATCCTTACCTGCAAGCTGCGAGCGAAGTCGAACGCTCGACAATTCGTGAGCTGCAGGCTGAAATGATTGTACCGCTCAAGGCCGGAGGTGAGTTGACCGGATTCCTTTACATGGGTCCGAAGCTTGTGGGTGGCCACTACACCGCTGCTGAGCTTGATTTTGTTTCGGCAGCTGCCGACCAATCGGCGATGGCGATCAACAATGCCCGTGCATTCGCAATCGAAGCGAAACGCCGTCAAGAACTCGAACGACTCGATAGCTTAAAGTCGATCCTTCTGCAAACAGTGTCGCATGAACTCAAATCTCCGATAACAGCTATCAAGCTTTCAACCGAACTACTCGATCACATCTCAAATGGAAATGCATCTGAAAAACAACGAGAAAGGCTTATCAACACACTGAAATACGGTATTCAACGGCTTGAACGGCTAACTTCGGAATCTCTCGATTACGCGGCAATGCAAAGCGCCCACCTTGAGCTCAAACGGCAACCAGCGCGCCTCGATGCGATCATCGACGAAGCAGTTTCGCTGTTGCAGCCGTCTATCACGGCTCGTGAACAGAAAATTGAATATGATATCGATAACACGTTGCATCCGTTGATGATCGATGCACAGCGCATCGAGCGTGTTATTGCGAACCTCATCAGCAACGCTCACAAATATTCACCTAAAGGCGCTCTGATACGCATCGAAGTCAAGCTTGAGCAAGAGGAACAGGTCATCCGAGTAATCGACGAAGGTGTCGGCATCAACGCTGATGAAGTCGAAGCCGTGTTCTCCCCTTACTATCGCGGAAAGTTGGCAGACACTTCGCCAGTTCAAGGTTCAGGCCTTGGGCTATCAATCGCTCGCTATCTGACGGAACTTCACGAAGGCAGTTTGAGCGTTGAATCTGACGGTCGTCGGAGCGGGGCTACTTTTGTGCTCAAACTCCCTGCCTCAAGCCTCGACATGCTCGATGACGATTCTACCAACCAGCATATCGATGGGAGCGGAACCGATGATGAATCTCTCTGGCCTCAGCCAGTTCAAGCACCATCGGATGCAGCGTTCACTCGCTAATTCGCTTCCGGAACCTCATACGATTCACCTCCGCCAGAGATACAATTTCCCTACTCGAACCGAGTAAGGAAATTTTCAAAGGTGAAACTTCGATGAATCACGAACGTTCTGCACGTCTATTTGCGAAGGCGCAAGAACTTGTTGCAGGTGGTGTGTCTAGCCAGATCAGACTCAACGAACCGGCCGATGTGCCGCTATTTTTCACTCATGCAAAAGGGTCGAAGATGTGGGATGTCGATGGCAATGTATACATCGACTACATCCAAGGAATGGGACCGAATCTCTTTGGACACTCTCCGGATTTCATTAATAAGCAAGTCGCCGAAGACATGGAAAAGGGCTACGTCTTCTCAGCCCAGTTTGAACGCGAGCTTGAAGTAGCCGAGATGGTTCTAGATATGATCCCGATGCAAGATGCAACAGTTCGTTTTGCGTCGTCGGGAACCGAGATCGATCAGCTACTGTTCCGAACGATGCGAGGATTCACAGGTCGACCAAAGATCCTGAAGTTCGAAGGTCACTATCACGGTTGGATGGACTCTGTTAATTGGAGCGTCCACCCTCCTCTCGATCAGGCAGGCCCTGAAGATGCCCCTGTCGCCGTCGGAGAATCTGCGGGAATGGACCAAGCGACTGCCGACGGGCTTGTGATCTGCCAGTGGAACGATCTCGAAAAGCTCGAAAAGGTATTTGCCGATCATCCCGGAGAAATCGCTGGAGTCATCACCGAGCCGATACTCGCAAATACTAACTGCATAGTCCCAATTCCCGGATACATGGAAGGACTCCAGCGAATCTGCCGTGAAAACGGTGCATTACTGGCATTCGACGAAGTCATTACAGGCTTCCGCGTCGCCCGTGGGGGAGCCCAAGAGTACTTAGGGATTACCCCAGACCTCGCTACTTACGCCAAGTCTATGGCCGGGGGCTTCCCCATCTCAATGATCGTAGGTAGGCGTGATGTGATGAACCTCATCGGAGACGGAACTGTTTACCACGGTGGCAGCTTCAACTCGAACGTCATGTCAATAGCTGCTACATACGCATCTCTCAAGCATATCCAAGAGCAAGGTGACGCGTTCTACGACGATTTGAATGGCAAAGGCCTACGCTTAATGGAAGGTCTTCGCGATGTCGCAAAATCGCTAGAGTCCGACTTGCATGTACAAGGCGTTGGCTCGGTATTCGCTATATCGTTCACCACGAAACAACAAATAACCAACTGGCGAGACCACGCTCGAAACTGCGATGACAGCAAGTATCAGCGATTTGCCAAAGCGATGCTAAAGCAGGGCGTTCGACTTTCTTCAAATGGTCGGATCCACCTGTCTTCAGCTCACACTGACGAAGACATAGATAAAACTGTCGCTGCGGCTGCTGCCGTTCTGCCGACTTTGTAGAGGTTCAAACTCTGCGTCGGCAATAAAGAACGTAGTCGACGCAGACTGACAGGAAACTCCCTGAGACTGCCCATAACGCGTTTCAGGACACAGGAGAAGCAAAACTTGCAATGGAGTTCTGCCGTTTCAGACTCGCCTTCATTCACAGAGGCGGTCACTCAGGCATCTGAGCAAATACTCGCGAGTCTGGATGGGAAGCGTCCAGATTTAGCTGTGGTGTTCATCTCGTCACACCACTCGCCTTCCTATGTCACAGCACCTGAGCTGCTCGCCGAATCGCTCGGTGCAAAAGTCTTAATCGGATGTTCAGCTGCAGGTGTTATCGGCGGTGGGCAGGAAGTAGAACGTAGACCAGGAATTGCTATTTCAGCCGCTATACTTCCCGGAGTTGGAATCTCCCCATTTCACCTGAATCAGGACGAACTGCCCAGCCCAGACGCCGGGCCACAGGAATGGCAAACTCTTCTTGGTGTACACCCAGACGATTGCCCTGCAATCATGTTACTGCCCGATCCGTTCACTCTCCGAAGCGACCATCTCTTGGCCGGATTGGATTTTGCATATCCCGCGGCTGTAAAAATCGGAGGTCTCGCTAGTGGAGGAGGACAGCCAGGAACGAACGCATTATTCATTAACGACAAATCAGTCCGGTCCGGTGCGGTTGGTATCGCTTTCAGTGGTGACCTCGCTGTCGAAACCGTTGTTGCTCAAGGATGCCGACCTATCGGCAAACCCCTCGTCGTCACCAAATCGGAAGTAAACGTAATTTCAAAACTTGGTGACCAGACACCACTAGAGGTACTTAACGAACTATTCGAAGCTGCTGAAACACGGGAAAAACGACTAATCAGAAGATCACTTCAAATCGGAATCATCATGGATCGACTCGCTCAGGATCGCAGCGAGGGTGAATTTCTTATCAGAAATGTGCTCGGAGCCGATGAAGAAGACGGAACATTGGCTGTCGGCGAGCTTGTTCAAGAAGGGCAGGTTGTCCAGTTCTTCGTGCGTGATGCTCAGGCTGCGGATGAAGATTTACGTCTGATGCTCGAGGAGTACATCGACAACCTCGATGAAGGTGATATTCCTGCTTCCGCCCTGCTATTTAGCTGCCTCGGGCGTGGACAGTATCTTTATGGATCGCCTGACCACGACACAACGATTTTTACTGAAATGGTCGCGGATATTCCCATTGCCGGATTCTTTTCAAATGGTGAGATCGGCCCTCTCGGCGATCAAACGTTCCTGCACGGGTACTCTGCCAGTTTTGCATTATTCAAACAGCCGTCGAAGAGCAACCTCTAACCAGCGGTGATCGAAACTATGGCAGATATTCGTTCAACTCAATCGGGTCAACGAGCGTCAACGCCTTGATAACAGCGTGCGTCGAATCGCCCGACGATTCGACCAGCCCTCCGTCTGGCGCCGTCTCAAAACAGTTGATCGAGTAGTTGCCAAAAGTCGCTACTTGCGCCCTTCTGTAGTCTCTCCAGCATTCATCTAACGAGTAATTTTTCACGCCGTTCGCTTTTAAATTATCGTAGTAGTACTCAACAAGGCTGCCCTCTTGTTCGGCAAGAATACTGAACGGAACAGCGGTCATCATAAATTTAGCAAGATCGTTGGTGGCACCAGCGAAGGCCGGCATCTGCCAGTCGATTATCACTGGCAATAATCCGGCAGGAGTCTGGCGCAACATAATGTTGCCCTGATGAAAATCGTTGTGAGTCAGCGTTTTGGGTCGGCGAGACATTACATCGCGTAGTTTGTTCAGTCGTTTTCCTAAATACTCGCCAGCCACAATCAATCCACCAGATTTAGTGAAGCGATCGTCATCACAAATTACTTGCCAGCCTATAGCCGAATCTAATGGATCCTGATTGAAAAGGAATGACCAGTCAGCATCTCGACACCAATCCGATTCTCCTAAATTGGCGTCTTCCCAAAAACGCCCGTGAAACGTCGCCATGAAACCGAGAGTTGATCGAGCCACGCCGAGATCGATATTGGCGTATTTCTGATCTTCAGTAAACTCGCCGATATCTTCAAGAACAAAGCAAACTGTCTTCTCGCCGTGATCCTCGACAGCCCCGTACAAGCGAGCTATCGAGCCGTTGTAAAACGGCTCCAGCAATCGGTAGCTGCCAAGTTCTCCAACGTAGGGACCGGATGCTGCCTCCCGAATTCTGATCCGATCATCCACGGCTGGCATTTTCACAATCACGACGTCTGGATGGTCAACATTGCGAACTGAGTAGGTGATCCGGACTCGGAACAGTTGCGAAAGCTGAAGGTTATACCCGCTCATATCTTCTAGATCGAGTCTGATGATCTGGCAATCGCCGGCGCTTGATAAAACCGAACTCAACCACTCGGGAGTTATTTCTTCACGACATATCGGAATTGTGGACATGGCAGAAGTTTTACACTTAGTGTCTTTCCCGTCCACACTAAGTTCATTTAACCCATAGCCATCCGTTACTATTTCGACCATTACATTCATCAGCAATGATCGCGCTAGAAACGAAGAGACAATATGAGCAGGTTTGAAGATCAGATAGCGATCATCACTGGGGGCGCGCTCGGTATCGGGGGAGCGACAGCTCGTAAGCTTGCATCTTAGGGAGCGAAGGTGTTTATCGCAGACATCGATGATTCTGCGGCTGCTGAGAATGTGGAGCGAATCCAGAAAGCGGGCGGTACAGCTACAGCAAGCCATGTGGACGTTTCACAAAGCGAAGATATAGCGAGGATGGTCAACGAAGCCGTTGACCTTTACGGGCGGCTCGACATTTTAGTCCAAAACGCCTTCGGAGTAATGGCTGGTGAATCGCAAATTCACGGAAGCGCCTTAACCGTCGACGAAGACAGCTGGGATTACGGAATCGATGTCTTACTCAAAGCTCTCTATCTAGGACCCAAGAATGCCGTCCCACATATGAGAGCAAACGGTGGCGGCAACATAATCAACCTCGCATCAGTCCACAGCTTCTTACAAGAGCCTGGAATGCTTGTTTACGAGGCGGCAAAAGCCGGTGTGGTCGGGATGACCCGTCAGATGGCAACTGACTTCGGACCTGACGGCATTAGAGTAAACGCCATAGCGCCTGGCCACATCGTCGGCGAAGGGCTTGCGAAGATGTGGGAAGATAACCCAAGTGGACACGCTTTCTTCGCCGATCAATACCCGCTACGTCGAACTGGAGTACCAGACGATATAGCAAACGGCATTGCGTTTCTTTGCTCGGAAGACGCGTCGTTTATCACGGGGCACACGCTATTTATCGACGGAGGCTTGACGGTCCAGCTTCAAGAAAAGTTCGGAGCGCGTCAGGCGGAGTACTTCCGAGCAAACCCTGATACTCGCCTGCCCTAACGTAAATATGGGTCTATCCGGTGTAAGTTCCCTTGAACGCTATCTCACTTACAGATTTACGGTCGTTGGCGAAGTTTTGCCTGACCATTCGAGGGTGGATATCGTCGTCTGTCCCGGGTACGCCAACTGAGATCGCACAAATCGTCTCAAATATCTCTCTCGAAACGCCGGCGACATCGTAGGCAGCATTTAGGTCAATTCCGCCCATAGCACGGGTGTTTAACCCCATTCGATTCGCCTGAAGTGCGAGCGACATCCATGCTGCACCAGTATCGAATTGTGCGGTGCGAATTTTCTTTCCTTCGGCATCAACGATTCGAGCAAAGACAAGAATCATCATCGATGACTTGGGTGCCCATAGCGCGTTGTTTTCGTTCAGTAAAGCATTGAATCGATCCCGATCGGGTCCGTCAGTCGCGTAAACAAACACCCACGGTTGTCGGTTGCTCGCAGACGGCGCCCAATGTGCTGCCTCGAAAAGTGACGCGATTTGACCATCGGATAGTGCTGCTTCGGTGAACGCTTTTGATGACCAACGTTCGACAAACATCGGTTCAACAGATGCTTCAGTTTTTCGTGAATTTTTCTGATTTTTTATAACCATCAATGTTCCTATCCTTACATTTACTGCGCCTGTGTGCGGATATTAGATGTAGCGGGACTCGTATTAGGTACTGCGGAATTTTCTGCAAACTATTGGGTTAGATTTCGAATCTCGGTTGAAGAGAGATCAGCCCGAAACTGCGACTCGGTCAGTTCTGTAAACATGCCTCGGAATCGCTTGGGAATCTCAAATTCAACGTCATGGATTCCTCGAAACTGGTTTTCTCCGTCGACTCTACCCGCAACGATGAATCGACAGCCGTTTTCGTGAATCATATCGAGCGAATTTTCGATTGAGGAGTGCATCCCCACGACATGATCGGGATAGTAACGCTTGTCCATCAAACGGATGTACGTGTCGAAGCCAATCACGAATGTCGAACCTAGAAGGATAGATGATTTTTCGGTAAATCGAGGAGATCTGGTGATTATTAACGCATATCCATCGGACGCTATTCTTGTCACTCGATCCTCAAGCTCAAGTCGCGGCAACATCGGTTTGTCCACGTTCAGGATCGATATCTCGAAGAACGCAGGTCTATCGACTATTTTCGCCGCCGCCGCGAGCATGCGACGGTGACCATTATGAAGTGGATTGAACGACCCAGCCAGCACCAACGGGCGATCTGGGAGAGACTCGCTCATTTGACCGTCTGGCGAAATTACCAGCGCACCAATTTCTTCTGAATAAAGTCGATCAATCGAATTCATCGAATCGTTCCGTTTCAAGAACATGTAGATCCAGCCGCTCTTCGATTTCCGACGCCGCTGCAATTGAATTCAGCACTATAGCCGAAACGATCGTATCCTCATCCCCACGAGTCCGAGCCTGCTTGTCGAACCAGATCGACGTCCCGCCGGAGTGAACACCATTCGTCCAAGCGATGTGGGCCCGATCTTCTCCACGACGCACTCTATCTGTTGCGATCGCCGCGGTACATCCCACCCCAAATAAAGGCTCGTCGCCTTCGTCACCCTGAGCGAGATATCTAGCGCGTTTCAGCGCTGACTCAGCCATCAATTTCGCCTCTTGAGCGGAAACATGCTGATCGGTAGGAGCACCAACAAATTCTTCAAGAGCGAGCCGAGAATAAGGAACCTGTACGTCGAATATAGTTCGGGAAGTTCCAGGTTCAGCGAACAATTCACTTATTGCCTGAATTCCTGAGCCCGTGATGGCGATGCAGCCACGTCCGGGCACGCTATGGAGTTTTTTAGCCATTTCCTGTGGAGTCATTACTTGCTCCTCCAAGCATCATAAATCTCGGGTCGCCTGAAATGCCTGAAGAAAGTTTCGGGAACGTGGCGAGCTTGTTCCAATTCTGCTGAATCAAGTTTGGCGATAATGATCTCTTCGGCAGAGCCGCTTTTCGATTGAGCCATCAATTTGCCAATGGGATTGCAAACGAACGTGACGCCTGAGAAATTGTGGCCCGCTTTGTTATCGCCAACTTGATTACAGATCGCGGTGAACACTGTGTTGTCATAGGCCCTCGCTGGAACATAACGTTCCCAACGGGCCTGTTTATCGGGAGCCGATTCGGGGCCTCCCGATGCGTGCGGCATGAAGATCAGTTCGGCACCTTTATCGGCGAGTTCGGTCGAAACTTCAGGGAAATGAGTGTCGTAACAAATCTCGATTCCGAAGCGAATTTTTGGATGATTGAATATGGGGAGATCATCGTCGTGTCGCCATGTGCCGATCTCAGTTGTCGGGACGTGTGTCTTGCGGTACTTGCCTTCGATTCCGTTTGGTGAAATAACTAGCTGGGTGTTGTAAACGATGCCGGATAAATCCCGTTCGAAAAGACCCACGAGGAACCAAATACCGTGGCGCTTACCGATCGCTTCAAGCGAAGTGGTCGTTTCGCTTGGGATTTCGACCGTCGGGGGGATGCGTATGCCATTAGCCGGTTCGCCGTTGCGTTCGCTGGTGTTGTAGCCACTAACCGATAGTTCAGGGAAGCAAGCAATATCTACACCCTGCCCGACCGCGTCGCCAAGCAATCGATCTATCGAAGCAAGATTACCCTCTATGTCGCCCACCACAGAAGTCATCTGTATCGCCGCTATCATTACGTCCTGCAAGGTTTGCTCCACTTAAGTTGCCACGTTCATATTCAAGCTGAATCGTACATGACATATAAGGCCACGAATAACCAATATCTCAACGCGTTCGATTCAGTCATCCAATCTCAATTCCTCATTTACGCCTCTCAGTTTCAGGCGTAGTGTTTGCCGCACGCGGCAGAGATCGAGTCCAGCGACGTGGTAGAAATTGCTGCCGAAAGACAGAGGAACAGCCCCAAACCATGCTCGAACATTTCCATGTTGCTAAAGAAGATGAAGTCCGGATCATGCCGGACGCTCTCCGAAAAACCGTCAACGAACTCTTTCTGAAGATCGGATTCTCCGAACAAGACGCGTGGCAATCGACCGATGTGCTGCTGTTGTCCGACACACGAGGCGTTGACACACACGGCGTTTCGAACATGATGCGGCGTTACATTTCAGGTGTGGCTGAAGGCTTCATTAACCCTACGCCAAAGTGGACAATCACTCGAGAAACAGCAACCACTGCAAATGTCGATTGTGATCGAGGACTTGGCATCGCTGTCATCCCGCAGGTCATGAAATTGGCTATTGAAAAAGCTCGCGAAACCGGCATCGGTGCGATCACCATGGGCAACGGTCGACACGCCGGAATGATCGCCTATCACGCCATGATGGCACTACCGCACGACATGATCGGATACGCCATCACGGCTGGTGGTCAAAGCATGCCACCTACGTTCGGTGCCGAGCCTCGACTTGCCCCAAATCCGCACGCATGGGCGGTTCCGGGCGATAAAGAGCCGCCGTTCGTTCTGGACATTTCGTCATCATCGGTCGCAGCCAACAAGATCGAACTACTCAGACGAATGAAATCACTGACCATTCCGGGAATCATGGCCGAGGCTGACGGCACTCCGATCATGGATGAACGGGAGATTCCGCCCGACAATATCGTACTTCCGAACGGGGCGACACGGGAACTTGGTTCGCACAAGGGCTACGGTCTGAGCGCAGTCGCTCAGATTTTTGCAGGAATCCTTTCTGATGGTGCTTTCGGTCCATACGAGGGCGGTCACATGTCGCACTTTGTGGCCGCTTACTCAATTGAAGCGTTCACCGACGTTCAGCGTTTCAAGGAATCGATGGACGATTTTATGAAGTACTTGCGAGAGACTCCGCCAGCACCCGGGCATGATCGAGTCTACTACGCAGGACTACCTGAGCATGAGGAGTCGATAGATCGCCACGAACGAGGCATCCCCCTCCATCACGAAGTAGTCGAATGGTTCGATTCCGCAACTGAGGAATTTAATCTAACCCCTCTAGAACGATAGGAAACTGAATCTAAATGCTTGAACACTTTCACGTTCCAGAAAAAGATCGAGTCATGATCCATCATCAGGATCTACTCAAGACCACATCCGACATTTTCGAGGCTATGGGCATGCCATATGAGGATGCCGAATTAGCAGCTGACGCTCTAGTAACCGCTGATAGACGAGGTTGCGAAACTCATGGAGTTTCAAACATGCTTCGGGCGTACGTGCAGGCGTTTTCGAAAGGCAATATCAACCCAACGCCCAAATGGAAAATCACTCGCGAGACATCCGCTGTAGCGACTATCGATGCCGACAAAGGGCACGGCTTGGTGATTTGTCCTCGAGCCATGGATATCGCTATCGAGAAGGCGAAAAAGGTCGGCATCGGTGCTGTGACGATTCACAACAGCACACACGCTGGGATGATGGCATACCACGCAATGAGGGCGATGCCGCACGACATGATTGGCTATGCGATCACCGGCGGTGGAGCAGTTATGGTCCCGACCTACGGAGCCGAACCCCGAGTCGGTGCTGTTCCGCACGCATGGGCAGTTCCAGCGAACAAGATGCCACCGTTCGTCTTGGATATTTCGTCATCATCGGTCGCAGCCAACAAAATCAACTTACTTAGGCGTACTGGTGCTCCCCTGCTACCAGGTTTGTTGGCTGATGAAGATGGCACTCCGCTCATGGAAGTAGGGCCAGTTCCAGATGTGACACGACTGTTGCCATGGGGTTCTACCCGAGATCTTGGTTCCCACAAGGGCTACGGAATGGCGGTGATTGGGCAGGTGTTCTCTGGAATTCTATCGGCAGGACTCTTCGGCATCAGCAACCCGCCAGGCAACGGTTCACAATTCGTTGCAGCATTCAGCATCGATGCATTCCGCGATGTGGCCGACTTTAAGAACTCTATGGATGAGTTCCTGACGTACTTGGCGAGTACTCCGCCGGCGCGGGGTCATTATCGGGTCTATTACGCAGGTCTTCCCGAGCACGAAGAAACCGAAATCCGCGACAAGGACGGTATTCCACTCCACCGCGAAGTAGTCGAATGGTTCGATACAACGACCGACAAACTCAAGTTGGACCGCTTAGGACGTACTTAGGACACGACTCCTCCCCTTCTCTAAGAAGGGATAGGCAATATCGAATTCGAAGAAATCACAAACTCTAAATAGCAGCGTGCTCTAGCTCCGCTAGATCTGTGTCATTATCGTCCAGTTCGTCAAGTTCATCGTCCTCGCCATCATCGTAAAAGTCGGTGTCGTCGTACTCATCGTCAGCAAGTGCGACCGGCTGTAACTGTGGGGCCACAACGATATCTTCATCGAGAGTCATCGGCTCGTCTATGGAACCGTTCGATCGAATCGATCGTGAGTTGATCGTGTAGCCGCAAGTTAGACAACTGAGGAATGATCCAAAGTTGTCGGAACCAAGTTCGACAGTTCCATCTTTACACCGCAGGCAGGATTTGAAATACAGCACTGATACGTCTCCGTTTGTCACGGCGGACACCGTGGCTAGCTCGATCCTTCAAACGGATCGGACGGGCGACATCCTATCCGGTAACGGCTAATTCTTCTCTATTGCTGTTTCTACGAGTTTTGACGAATTTATTAAAACCAGTTGCAGCAAAACTCCAAATCCCGTCGTTCCGTCCCTCATATTCCAAGTGTTCATTGCTGGGGCAAGAATACCCTTTCTGGAAGGATCATTTGATCTCTAACACAGTCGACCCGCCCACAAATCGACCACAGAAACTCGGAGGCACTATCGAATGGCAAGGCTCTATGTTCTCGGAGCGGGTACACCAACCCCAACCCCAACTCGATTTGGCTCAGCGTACGTTCTCGAAATCGAGGGCGAGAAGATCATGTTCGATTGCGGCCCTGCAACAACGCACAAACTTGTGCAAGCCGGGCTCTGGCCAACCGACATCGACTATATTTTCTTCACTCACCACCACTTCGATCACGATATCGACTATCCGTGCTTCCTTTTGACGCGATTCGATCAGTCGATCGGAAAAGAGAACCAGCTTCAGGTGTTTGGCCCAACTCTCACTGAAAAAATCACCGAGGGGGTAATCGGCGAAAACGGAATCTTCTCGCACGACTGGAAAGCACGTATCTATCACCCGCTCTCTCAAAAGGTCTACGTAAACCGTGGCGGAGTACTTCCGCGCCGAGCGCCTAAGGTCAAGGCTCGCGACGTTGGGGTTGGAACAGTTCACACTGCCAAAAACTGGGAAGTGACTTCTGCGAACGCCGAGCATGTGCAGCCGTATCTCGATTCGCTGGCTTATCGCATCGAAACAAGGTCAGGTAAATCGGTAGTGTTCACTGGCGATACCCAGCCGTGTCAGTCGGTCATCGATTTGGCAAAGGGTGCAGACGTGATGCTCTGCATGTGCTGGGACGATCAAGAGTGCATGGATGTCGATGGTGAGGCTCCGGGACAGTGTGGCACGATGGGTGCAGCGCGGATGGCTGAAGAGGCCGGAGTGAAGAAGTTGATCCTTGTGCACATGGGTGCTCACATTGCTTCACACGGCCCGCTAGAAAAAGGACTTGGCGACATTCGAGAGGTCTACAGCGGTCAAGTCATCTACTCCGAAGAGCTAATGGCGATCGACATTTAGAAGTCGGTGGTTCGTTTTCGTAATGGATAGTGAGTTCAGCACTTGGTTCCTGCGGAATTGTTCACCTCCTCGGAACCGCTATGTTCTTCGGAATACTCAGTTCGTCAGTGCACCGTGGTATGCTCAATGGTTCTGTCGAAGCTACCGGGTTCTTCGCATTGAAGGTCGGTGGCATAACTGCGATGGGTCCGTAATAGTTCACGTCATCTTCGGACTTGTTGTCGGTGGGCTCTACGAGTCTTTCTCGTAGCCTCAAGCTAATCATCCGATGAGTGAAAAGCCCCGGTTCCCAGCGATAAGGAATCGGGGCTTTTCAGTTTGGTTGTTTCGACTCCGGCTCACGACCGTGAGTTAGGAGTGGCTTCAGGTACCGTGCCCGTAGAGTTGCGCTCTAACGGACAACCACTTGAAGAACAAGAACTTCTTTTGATCAATTAACACTGCAGCAGCTTTTGACGCAAGGTTCTTCGAGATGAGTATCTCGACACCTTTGTCTCTGACAATTTGATATGCCGATTTGTTGGCTTTCTTGGCGTAAGTGTCGACCGACACCGAGGCGTGACCGCCTCAACCGAGCCCTGCAAGATAATCGAGAGCGACCGGTCGTTCACGTCTGTCTAGGTAATCTCGAGCCGCATCTGTAATCAGAAGTTGCATTTTCACTCTTCGAATCAAACTTATCTAAGCAAAAGTAAAGCCATCGAACCACTGCCGTACACCAGTGTGGTTCGATGCTATCAACTGTCAAATCGATTCTCACATTGCCACTGTCTAACAGCCGTCAGGTGAGTTCTCGCTTCATCTGTGCCAAACCCATGGGTCCTAGCCTGAGAGCTTTGTTGTGCCATTCCTTCAGGTCGAAATCCGCTCCGGCTTTTTGTTTTGCCTATTCACGAGCCTCTAGCCACACTCGTTCTCCGACTTTGTTGCTGATGGCCTGACCCGGAATACCGAGATATCGATCGACTTCCGATGCAACGAAATCAGCCGGGAAGTGAACTCTCTCTCGCATGAATTCAAGCGCCAAGTCGCCGCGCCACACTTCACCGGGGTAAAATTCCGAGTGTTTAGGTATTTTCAAACCAAGATGCATCCCGATATCGACAATCACTCTCACGCTTCGAAGTGCCTGTGCATCGAGCATGCCCATGTAATAGTCGGGGTTTTCGAGGTAACCGAGTTCGCCCATTAACCTCTCGGCATACAAAGCCCAGCCTTCAGCATGACCTGATGTTCCAGCCAGCAATCGTTGGAATCTCGACAGTTCATCAGTCATGGCGACGTTTGTGGCGATCTGAAAATGATGCCCAGGCACACCTTCATGGTAGGCGATAGAAACTTCGCGCCAGATCGGAAATTCCGTCTTACCACCGGTTGGATACCAGGTGCGACCGGGTCGAGAAAAATCTTCAGAAGGTCCAGTGTAGTACATCGCCAACGCACCACCTGGAGGTGAAATCAGTGCTTCGATCTTGCGTACCGGATCGAGGATATCGAAGTGGACACCATCCATATCTTCAATGGTTTTATCTTGAAGATCTTGCATCCATTGACGAAATTCGTCCTCGCCCTTGATCATCTTGGCAGGGTCGGTATCGAGAAGGACAACCGCTTCGCCAATCGATGCTCCGGACTTTATCACTTCGGCTGTTTTGGTCATCTCTGACCGCACCCAAGCAAGCTGTTCCCAGCCCCAATCGTAGGTCTCTTCAGGATCGAGATCCGCACCCAAATATCCCTTGGCGGATAGCGCGTAGCGATCTCGACCTACCCCATCGACCTGAGTCGCGTCTGGAAGGTAAGTGGTAAGCAAGTACTCTCCCATCCCGTCATAGGCCTCGGTGGCTGAACTAGCAGTTCCTCTACTCGGGCGCTCAGCGACTCGTCATGGATATCTGAAGCTGCAAGCGCGTTGACCAGTGAATCAAAGAACGGTGACGCATCACCTCTACCCGCCCAGGTGTCGCACTGTTCAGCAGTGCCCTTGACCTGACGTTCTGATGTCACAAGTCCCTCAGATCGTCCAATATCAAGCGTTTTCCGGTATCCGGCAAACGAATCACCAATTTTCTCCATACGAGAAGCGATGTTCTCCCATGCCTCGACTGAATCCTGTGGCATGAGATCGAATATCGAGCGGACGCTCTGCACTGGTGAAAAAAGCACGTTCATATCTCGAAGATGCTCTCGCGATTCGTACTGTTCAATCGAGATAGACATTTCATCAATGAAAGTGTCTTTGCACATCCGCTCACGATCATTGGCAGTAACAGTCGCCTGCATCTCTTTAAGTGCTGAGACCACGTCTGAATGGAACGCTTCTGATGCTTCAGGTGAGTAATCAGCCATCAGGTGATCGAACCCGGGAACTCCCATATGGGTCGCCGACAGTGGGTGATGCTTCGCGACAGTGTCTATAAACCCATCGGCGATCTGAAATACTCCAGCCATGTTTGTCACTTCTCCGCACTTGCTGTTAGTCGACTCGTTTGTAGAGGAATCCACCGAGCCTGAACGATTCCGCTTTACCTTCGGAGTCCGTTGAAAATTCTGCCAATTCTCCCCCACCTCTGCCACCTACTGCACGAAACGATTTGGAATCGGCTACAGATCGATCGGTAGCCAGTCCCGCTGGCCCGTGCAATGTGTAATCACCTTCACGCGGCAAGGCCAATCCAAAACCGTCCTCACCGTAAACGACATCGACATACACTCCCGGTTCCGCCCAGTACCTGCCAATGAAATGCGCAGCGAACTGCTCTGAAACTTCAGTCAGATCGGTACCGACTGATTCCGGTATCGGACCCAGCTCGCGAATCACAAGCTCTGCGATATCTTCTGCAAGAACATATGGAGTTGGAGCAGGCCAGATGTTAGCTAGAACCACAACACCTGTTTGGGCTTTGATACTGAAGACCATGTTCGAAGCGTAACCCTGAATTCCGCCTCCATGATTGTGTAGAACAAGATCGTCGCGTCGATTCATTCGCCACGACAGAGCTTGACCACTTAACCAATCACTCGACACGTACATGGGTCGATGCATCTCGGCGAGCGTGGAAGAGGCAAGCACTTTCGAAGGGTGATTGGATCGACCTGAACTGAACTGGAACGACATCCATTTGGCCAGATCTTCTACATTTGAATGAAGCTGACCAGCCGCTGAGATACCGCGAAGTGAAGCATATGGTGCATCACGGAGATCTGAAGAACCAGGCAAAGGATGGCTGTACCCATTTGCTTTCATATGTGATTGCGCAGAATCGAGCTCAAAACGAGTGTTTGCCAAGCCGAGTGGCCCGATGATTTCTTCGTAAATGTAACGCTCATATGGAATGCCACTTACTTGTGCGATGACATGACCCAGAAGACCGACGGCAAGGTTTGAATACTTCCATTGGCTATCTTGTGGTATTACAACGTCAATGTCTGACAGATTGTCGAGGAGTTCCTCATTGGTGGGAAACGATGGTGCATTCCAATCGGTAAACGGGTGTTCGGTACGTAATCCGGAATAGTGAGTCATTAAACGACGAAGTGTCACGCCCTCCAAGGTCCCCTGCAACGCATTGGCAATGGTGAAATCTGGCATATGTACCAGAAGTGGATCATCGAGTTCAAGCTGGCCAAGGTCACGCAACTGCAATATGGCGGTGCCGGTGAATGTCTTGGTTATCGAAGCTACCCGAGTAATCGATTGCTTGGTGGGTGGCTTGGATTCACCTACAGTTTGAGTACCATACGAATAGTACCCAATCAGTGAATCACCTCTGACAATTCCGATCGACAGACCGGGTATTCGATCCTGAGTCATCGAAACCGAGGCAAGCTCAGCAATCTTCGGTTCGAGCGTTGACAGATCTGTACTACTAGCCAACAGGGCCCCCTAAACACCATAAAAAAACGACACCTAAGAATAGATGCCGTTAGATTACTAATCCATGAAGCCCGTCGGGGAGTGTTTATCAGTATCGCGGGTTCAGCGTTACGCAGATTTCCGTTGAGCTGCTTTCTCGCGGGAGGCCTTTTCCAGTTGAACGATGTGGCGATTAACCTGTTTCTCGTACATGCTCATGCGATCTTCGAGGCCCCGCAGAGTTGAACGCTTGACTCTAATGGTCTGCTTAACTGACTCGACGCTAGCGAGAGCGCTCTGATAATCCTTCTCTAGATCCTCAAGAGCTGCACGGAGATCTTTGTTGAAGGCGTCTATATCAGCGTTTGGGTTCTGGTGCAGTAGGTCTTCTTTGGCTTGATCAAACTCGATCTTGATGCCATCAGCATGACGTTTCTTGTTATCGATCAAATCCTGTAGCTTAGCGAGAGCAGCAAAGAGTCCGTCCTGCTCCTTCGTCACCTTGCGCAACTCGGCCACGCGCGGCTCGATTTTGATCATTATCTGGCTAACTTGTTCAGCAACGAACGCGCTTCGAGTGGGTTTACCTGACTCCCCGGTTTTGCCAAGCTGGGTCATGAGCAAATGTATTTTAGGATCGTCTGTCCAGTGAGCCATATTTAGTGCACATGCCCCCGCGGGAAAAGCCGCAATTCACGCAACTGCCCTGAGTTGGTGAGAAAAGTATTGATAACTTCATTCTCTAGGCTGCTACCTTCGGCGGTAACCGTGTAAATCGCAGGTTTCGTAGGAGGATACTCCTATTGCGGCACAGGACTAAGGTCCCATGTAGTATCCACTTTGGACTATTTGATTACACATATTTGAACTCTTTTGTTGTCCTAACGACTGAGCTTGAGGGCATCGGTGGAAACATGAAAATTACTGATATAACAATCGATGTAATCGAACGACGTACTCCATCTGTACGGGTGCAAGACGAACGAGTTGATTCGGGAGGGAAAACTACACAAGGAGTTCTCAGGGTTCAAACCGACTCGGGTATTGAAGGACACGCTTTCGTTGGCGACCAGGCTGCAAATTCGTCACATCGGATGGAATCGATTATCAAAATTCTCAAGCCAGCAATGATGGGGCGCGATTCGTCGGATCGAGAATGGCTCTGGAATCAGCTTTCGATAATCGCGGGACATGGTTCGGCAATAGAGCCAACTTGGGCCCCACTCGATGTAGCCCTATGGGATATCGAAGGTAAAGCGGCTGGTCAACCGATTCATAAACTGCTCGGAACTGCCCGCACTGAAGTACCCGTTTATGCGACATATCCACCGCGGCACGGTACACCTCAAGGATTTGTCGAGGAAGCACTTCAGATACAAGCAGAAGGATTCAGCGCGTACAAAATTCACCCAGGACCACTCCCCTATAAAGAGGCAGCGATTGCTGCAGGAAAAGTTCGTGAGGCAGTTGGTAAAGAGATGACCTTGATGCTGGATCGCAATCATGGATACACGTACCGTGAAGCCCTCTACGTTGGTCATGCTCTCGATGCGAATGACTACTTCTGGTACGAAGACCCAATTCCTGCTAATGACATCGAATCGATCAAGGAATTGACGATTCGACTCGATACTCCGTTAAACATGAGCGACACGACGGGTTTTCTATTTCATGAAGCTACGAGTTTTCTTCAAATGAACGCTGTCCGACTAATTCGTGGGACAGTCAGGAAAATCGGAATAACCGGTCTCAAGAAACAAATGGCACTAGCTGAAGGGTTTCATAAATTTTGTGAAATCGGGCTTGCTGGAAATTCAGCACTCAACGCGGCGAACCTTCACGTAATAATGTCGTCTCTGAACTGCACTTATTTTGAGTACTGGCTCCCTAAGGAAGTGCATCAGTGGGGCGTGAAAGAGCAACTGAAGATCAACGAAAACGGAAATATTGAAGCCCCGACCGGCCCCGGATTAGGAATTGATCTTGATGAAGACTGGATCACAGCACATAAATTGACGACTCTTTCGTGAGTAAAACCCAACCTTCTCGGCGTATGATTTCGCAATGAAAATTGCTGCACCGAATCAACCTACTGAGGTTGCATCTCCAAGCCTTGAAGGATTCGAGATCATGAGGCGTCCATTTGTTGGTTTCGGTCTGCTTATGTCATCCGTGATTGGTACGCTCGTCGTACTCATCTACTTTGGGGCGTGGGCATCTTCCAACCGAATCGAAAACAGGGCATACGCAGCTGGAACTACCGAATCTCAAATCGATGGGGAATGGTGGGAAGACGGTCTTGTATTCGTCTGCCCCCTTCATTAGCAAATAATCCATGCGAAATGCAGCTCTCTGGCTCGATAAAAGGTTCGGCCTCGAAGAACACACCATTGCACACTATGCTTGGGTCATCGTAGCAATCGCCGGTGTGGTTCAGATGGTTGGCGCAGCAATTCGTATGGCATTTGGTGTACTTGTATATCCATTGGTAGAGGCATTTGGCTGGTCGCCGGGTTCTATAGGTTTTGCCTATGCTCTGATGTCGATCGTCACTGCACTGTCATCACCAATGGCCGGTTACTTAGGCAATCGGTTTGGTGCGCGACGTACGATGATCACAGGGACAGGCCTGTTCTTTATCGGGATGATGTGGACTTCTCAGACGAAAGAAATCTGGGAGTTATACGTTGCTTATGGCATAATTTTTGGAGTTTCGCAGGCACTATTGCTGGTGCCTGTGGTACCGGCTGTTGCATCATGGTTCCGGCGTCATCTCGGACTCGGAACCGGGATCATGATGGTTTCATGGAGCCTAGGTCCGGCGTTGGTAGTTCAGGCTTTAGCAGTGCTTTTCGCTACTGTCGGGTGGAGCCAAGCGTTCGTCATTGTCGGCGTTGTCGGCACAGGAACTCTGATGATTATTCTGCTGTTCTTCAGGAACACACCTGAAGAAGCAGGAAAAATCGCATACGGCACACATCGCACCGACAATCCGCTCATCACCAGCGGCAAGGTGTTCATTTCAACCCAAAAAGAATTTCAAAGTTACGTTTACAAGACGAACGCCTTTTGGAACCTGATAAATATCCACTTCCTCGGCTGCGTAGGCCACGCGGTGATATTAGTGGGAATTATCCCGCTTGGTATCTCAAAAGGGCTCGGTCCACTCACTGCTGCGGGCGTGTTAACGACTATATCTGTGGTCAGCGTTGCGACTCGATTCGCCGCTCCGGTCTTGTCGGAACGAATTAGCGCCAAATCTGTGATGTTTTTTTCGTTTTTCGGTCAGGGTGTTGGTGTGTTTCTTCTATTGACCGCTAACTCCACTCTAGATTTTTACATATTCGCAGTAGTTTGGGCGATTCCGTACGGTGGAGAAGGCACGGCATTCCCGGTGATGATTCGTAAGTACTTTGGACACACACCGATGGGCACAACTTACGGGTGGCAATTACTTGGAGCAGGACTCGGTATGGCTCTCGGTGGACTGATACCGGGCATGGTGTTTGATATTACTGGCGGATACACATGGGCAATCGTCCTGTCGGCAGCGTTCAGTATCGCTGGCGCCGGCGCTATTGTTCTGCTGGAAAACACTCGACAGCAGTTAATTCCGAACTGGCCCGAGATGGAACAGAAGTCCACCGAATTACTTGAAACGGCAACGGTTGACCTAAAACGCGCTGAATCCCACAATACGAGCGGTGACTGAAATATTGGCAACTGGTAGCATCGACAAAACAAGTAAGCTGAGCGGTCTCTCAATAGTTGAAAATCTGTGCATCACGCCACTCATAAACGCTGGTGGACCGAATACAAAACACTCTGGATCTCGTCCTCGACCTGAAGCTGTCAAAGCGATGGAGGCGATGAGCGAGGTGTTCGTCGATATGGATGAACTGTTGCTCGCTGCCGGAAAACGAATCGCCGAATTAACTGGCAATCAGGCGGCAACAGTGACGTCGGGTGCATCTGGAGGGCTGGTTGTCCAAGCTGCGGCAGCAATGGCAAAGGATGATCCTGAACTGATTTCTCGGTTACCCATAACCAACGGTATACCGAACGAGTTGATCATCCAACGTGGACACCGCTTTATCTACGATCATCTCTATCTTGCTCCTGGATCGCGATTTGTCGAAGTCGGTCGATCGACCGAATGCACTCTCGATGAAATAAAAGCAGCTATCGGCCCAAACACAGCCGCACTGATTCATCTCGAATCACCATTCGTAAGCGGACTGGGCGTGCCATTGACTGATCTTGCCGACCTTGCTCACAATCACGGGCTACCAGTTCTTGCGGACTGTGCGTCAATGCTTCCACCTCGGGAGAATCTCACCAAATTCACCAAGCAAGGAGCTGATTTGGTCAGCTTCTCAGGAGGCAAGGCTGTTCGTGGACCGCAAAGCACCGGATTCTTGGTCGGCAAACCCGAATGGATCGATTATGCCCGATTGAACAACGCCCCTAACCCCGGAGTAACGCGAGCACAAAAAGTCTCGAAAGAAGAAATCGCCGGACTTTTGGCAGCACTCGATGCGTTCACCCGCATCGATGAAGAAGCAGAGACAAAGAGCTACCGTGCCCAGATGAACTTCATAGTCGATCAGATCACTGAAATTCCCGGATTATCTGCCGAAGTTCTACACAATTACGACCACTACATTCCACATGCAGTGATAACTTTTGCAGAAAACTGGAAAGGTCCGAGTTACCCGGAAATCGCAACTCGCCTGAAGGCTGGTTCACCACGAATTTTTGCAGCGGTCGACCATCGAAAAACGGCAAGCTCAATGTGGATAGACCCGTTGAATCTTCAGGATGGCGAAGTAGAAATAGTTGCGGAGCAACTCAGAAATATTTTGGTAGATGCCTCTTCAGGCAACTGGTAAGCGAAACAAAATTAAAAGGAACTCAGGTCTTGGCACGCATCGCAGGCAAGCACGCACTATTGAAAATGTTCGAAGCAGAGGGTGTCGAATACATGTTCGGCAACCCTGGCACGAGCGAAGCTCCAATGATGGCAGTGATGGACCAATACCCGTCTATAGAGTACGTATTAGTGCTTCAAGAGGGAGTAGCGGTTGGAATCGCCGAGGGCTATGCGCGTTCGACCGGAAAAGTTCCGCTCGTGAGCCTTCATATCGACAACGGTATGTCGAATGGGCTTTCGTTAATGATCGACCAGCTTTACGGCGGAACTCCGATGGTGATGACGGCCGGAAACAAGGACATCAGGAAACTTGCGCCTGGTCGATCCGATCTCGCTGATATGGCGCGTCCTTACGCAAAGTGGAGTACTGAGATCACTCATGCCGAGCAGGTGCCGTCTGTGATCAGACGTGCTTTCCAAGAAGCCCGCACAGCTCCGACAGGACCAGCCTTCGTGGCCATGTCGGCAAACGCGTTCGACGACATGGCCGAGATGGATTTGATCCCATCGGTGCACGTGGACGTTTCTCCGTCAGCGGATCCACAGTTGATCGACCAGATTTGCGGTCTTATCGCTGGCGCTGATCGCCCGATCCTTATTGTTGGCGATCGTGTTGCCGACTCGAACGGCACAGATGCTGCAGTCGTTGTTGCAGAAGTTGGAGGTATGCGGGTGTACGGACACGGATCAACCAGCGTCAACTTTCCCGCAGATCACCCTCTCTGGCAGGGCAACTTGAATATGCGAACTGCAGAGGCTGTTGCAGCGGTAAGGGCAGCCGACATAATCGTGGCTGTTGGATGCCCTGTTTTCGAAGATTTCTTTTACCAACCGGGCCAGTTCGTTGCCGCCAGCTCGAAGTTGATTCACGTCGATATTAACTCAGGAGCAATCGGAAAATCCGAACCTACTGATCTGGGAATTCTCGCTTCACCAGGTAAAGCATTGGGGCAGCTTGCAGAAGCACTTAAAGTCGGCCTGAACGGATCACAATCAGAGGCCGCAACCGGTCGCAAGCAGGAAGCAGCCGCTGAAAGCGTAAATCGTACCAACGCGTTCAGAAGGCTCTCACAGATCACCACCAAAGGCCGACCGATGTCTCCAGCAATGATGGTCGACCACCTCGCTAAAGCGCTCCCAGAAAATTCGGCGGTATTCAATGATTCGGTAAGCACGGGTGGGCTGTTATTCGAAGCTCTGTCGCCCTCCAAAAAAGGCTCGTATTACGGCTGCCGTGGACAGGCAATCGGCTGGGGCATGGGTGCCGTGATGGGTGTAAAACTCGGAAGTCCTGATCAGGCTGCGGTCGGCGTTATTGGTGATGGCAGCGCGATCATGACGATTCAGGCGTTGTGGACTGCTGTGAACTCGGAAATTCCAGCCGTATTTGTGATCTGCAACAACGCCTCATATCGAGTATTGAAGGTAAATATGAATCACTATCACCGTCTCAATGCTCTAAAACAGCCCGATTCATACTTTGCAATGGACTTCCCGAATCCGATCGATTTTGCTTCTCAAGCTAAAGCCTACGGTATGCAGGGGATTAGGGTTGAAGACCCCGCAGATATCGATTCTGCGATCAACACTGCAATAGATTCGGGCAAGCCAGCAGTGATCGACATGATTATCGACGGTTCGCTCTAACCGTAAGTTTTACACCACAGGTTTACGGGTAGTCGTTTTCCAATTGCTTGAGTGCTAGTGCGTTCAATTACACACCGCCATTCGAGCCAATTCGGCCGTTTTCAGTTATCTCTTAAAGAGTCGATACGCCACCTAATGCGGTTTGTACGACTACCAATAGGGAGCCTTACTTGCAGAATTCCGCAAGGCTCTCCCGCTCATTCCCTGATGTAGACATACTTGGGCAGACGTTTACTTGAACAGTGATGCAAACGGGTTGATTCGACCAAGGGCAAATGTCGAACTCATCCCGGCTTACACATCACGGGGTATACGCCTCGGGAGACTTCCTATCAACTGGCTCGTCAGTCGGTCAGATGGTCTCCTTTGGCGATTTTGAAAGCGTTGAACAATGAAGCTTGCGGACGACATCACTTCTGAGGACTTAAAAGTATTTCTCGAAGAAGCTGAAGAACAACTTCAACTTCTTGATGATGAAGTAATACGTCTCGAAAAAGAGACTACCGAGGAAGGTCTCGCCACGATCTTCCGCGCCGCCCACACTCTTAAGGGATCTTCAGCCATGCTGGGATATACAGCAATGACAGAAGTCGGCCATGCTATGGAGAGTCTGCTCGTAAAACTTCGCAACCATGAAGCAGCAGTGACTTCCACGGTCGTAGACGCCCTACTCCACTCGCTCGATGTCCTGCGAGTACTAACCGATGAACTGATAGATGAACAGGGTGTAGTTGTCGACTTCGCTTCGCTTGTGTCCGAGCTTGAAGCTTGCATCGGCGTTAAAGCGCCAGAATCGTCTGATTCCGAGGCAGTTGGAACCATAGAAATAACCGACGAAACTCTTGGAGCGATTGAATTGTCCATCGCTGCCGGCGAGACAGTCTACAGAGTGAACGCGTCGATTGTTGGTGATGCAATGTTCGCGTCAATCCGGTTGTTCCAGCTGACAACTGAGCTATCGGACAATGCCCAACTTATTGCAGCTAGTCCAACACTTGAAGATATCCAGGCAGAAAAGAACGGACTTTCTTTCACAGCCATTATTGGATCGAGCAAATCTGTCGAAGAATTGACACAACTTTCGATGTCGGTTCAGGATATTGGCGACGTCGCCGTTTCACCATTCGATGTCGTTTCTGCAAAAGCCACGCAAGTTACCGCTCTTGCAAACGCCCCGATTACTCCCATTTCGAACGCTGTTACCGAATCTCAAAAAAATCCGGTAGCCCAGACCGTCAGGATAGACGTCGACAGACTCGACAATTTAATGAACCTTATCGGTGAACTTGTCATCGACCGAACACGCCTTCAGCAAATCGGCAGATCGTTATCAGCCAAGTACAAAGCCGATGACCTAGTCGAGGCACTTGGGAAGACATCTTCTCACGTAGCAAAGGTTGTGAATGACTTACAAGAAGACTTCATGAAAGTCCGTATGCTTCCAATTGGAACCGTATTCTCATCGTTCCCAAGAATGATGAGAGATCTCGCCAAGTCGCTCGGCAAGTCTCTCGATTTTCTGGTCGAAGGTGGCGAGACGGAAATCGACCGAACCGTTATTGAAAAGGTTCGAGATCCGCTTGTGCACATGTTGCGCAATGCGCTTGATCATGGCCTTGAATCTAAGGATGACCGCAAGACGGCAGGTAAACCAGAATCTGGTGTGATCAAGCTTTCAGCATTCCACGAACAGGGACATATCGTTATCACAGTTGAAGACGACGGCGCCGGAATTCACCCTGAGAAGATCAAAAAAGCTTTCGTTGCGAAGGGTTTGATCTCCGAAGAAGCGGCTTCCCGTCTCTCCGACGACGAAGCTGTAGAGCTAATTTTCTTGGCAGGTGCATCGACCAAAGCACAAGCAACTGAAGTATCGGGGCGTGGCGTTGGTATGGACATCGTGAAGTCCAATATTGAAGCGATAAACGGTTTCGTCGAAGTGGAAAGTACACCAGGCAAGGGTTCGATTTTTACGGCACGATTACCACTTACCCTAGCAACGGTTCAATCGATCTTGGTTGAATCTGAAGGCACTTTGTGCGCAGTGCCGATCGCATATGTTCTTGAAGCGATCAAGTTGAGCCCATCCGAAATATCGACCGTTAGCAGTCGCGAAGTGTTCAGGCTCAGGGAGAACGTTATTCCGTTGATTTCGCTATCTGAAGCAACCGGTCTTACTGATGGAACACGAAATATGGATAAGGAACTCCACGTCGTAGTCGCAAAAGTAGGTGATCGACTCGCAGGATTTGCAGTGGATTCATTGAATGAACCACAGGAAATCGTCGTGAAGTCACTCGGTGAATACGTCGGCAGTGCACGTGGCGTCTCAGGCGCTTCGATCCTCGGGGATGGTCGAGTCGTACTGATTATGGATATTCCAACACTGATTAGCACGGTCGGTGTGCGCTCGAGGAAAGTAACTCACGCCAAAGAATTACAGCAAGAAATTGAATCAGCTCCAAATGAGCCGATGGAGGAAGCAGTCTAAAACGGCTCAGATTTAAAATGCTCCAGCAACCAACAAAATTTACCAACTCACAGTTGTCATCCTGGGATGAGCTAATCACCGAAGCGGCCAAGAATTCGATTCAGGCACTGTCCGACATGTCGGGTCAAGACATTAAGTCGAGTCTCGTAAAGCCGTACAAGATTGATGTTACCGATATTCCAAACTCTCTCGGTGGCGCCGATAAAGTAGCAGTCGGTGTACTGCTAGGAATCGAGCAGATTCCGTCTTTTCACATCGCACTTATCCACTCTCCTAAAACAGCTTACCAAGTAGTCGACATTCTGATGGGATACGAGAGCGGAACGACTGTAGGTTTAGGCGAAATGGAAATTTCGGCACTCGGCGAGATGGGCAACATCATGGGCGGATATTTCCTAAACACCATCGGTGACAAAACCGGTTATGAATTAAAACCAACACCACCGAGCGTCCGCATGGACATGACAGGTGCGATCCTCGATTACGCAATAGCGTCGCTGATGATGGAAACCGATGAGGTCACAATGATCGAGGCGAAATACGGTACGGCAGAAGCACAAGTCGATGGTGTATTCGCTGTCATGCCAAGCCCTGAATTGCAATCACAGATCATCACCTCTTGGGGGGTGAAGTAGTGGCCGGACTTACGATCGATTCGATGGTGGTTGGTCTTGGCGAACTCAAATACGCCGACCAACCTGGTCAAGAATTGACATGTCTCGGGCTGGGATCGTGCGTAGCGGTATCAGTTTGGGATCGCAAAAACAAACAGGGTGCAATGGCACATGTAGTTCTTCCGGAATGCACTGCTGGTAGAGAACCAACGCCAAAATTTGCCGATGTAGCAGTTCCAGAACTATTTGAGAATCTCAAGAAAAAAGGTGCTAACCCTACCCAGCTTGAAATAAAGCTGGTGGGTGGTGCACACATGGCACCGGCTGCAGCGCCAAGCATGCCGCTTATGCGGATTGGCGAACGAAATATTGAAGCTGTTAAGGCACAACTTAAAAAATTGGGCTTGAGAGCTATAGCCGAGGATCTCGGCGGTAACAACGGACGGACTGTCCGTCTTGATGTGGAATCTGGTCGAGTAACAGTTGTTACTGCCGGCACAGAAAAAACTAACCTCTAGGAGGAGATGACGTGGCAAAAATCCTCGTCGTTGACGACGCTGCTTTCATGAGAATGCGATGCAGTAAATTACTAACCGAAAACGGCCACGAAGTGGTCGAGGCCGGAACAGGTCGAGAAGCTGTTGAACAGTACAAGAACACGTCTCCGGACGCCGTTCTTCTCGACATCACCATGCCTGACATGGATGGACTGAGTGCACTAAAGGAAATTCGTGCACATGATCCAGATGCTCGTGTCGCTATGGTCACGGCTATGGGTCAGCAGTCAATTGTTATGGAAGCACTCCAGGCTGGTGCGAAGGACTTCGTTGTGAAGCCGTTCGATGCCGACCGAGTTCTTGCAGCTGTTAGCAAACTGGTGGCCTAATTTCGGTTTCACTCGGACTGAAATAACTAGTACTCAAAATGGGTGGATAAAGTGGCGAAGGGTTTGAAAGTACTTGTCGTAGATGATTCGGCATTCGCTCGCACGAGACTGCGACGTCGATTGCTGGCAGATCCCGCGATAAGTGAAGTCGAAACGGCTCATGACGGAGTCTCCGCGCTTCGAAAAATAATCGAATACGAACCGAACGTAGTTACGCTCGATGTACAGATGCCCGGAATGGACGGTTTGCATGTGCTTCGCGAGATCATGGCTACCTTACCAACACCAGTGGTGATGGTAAGTGGTCTTACTGGCGGCGATAGCGAAACGACTATTCAGGCTCTGGAATTAGGCGCTGTAGATTTTTTCCTCAAGCCCGACACGAGCACACCCGCTGGTCAGGCTGCGCTGGATCTACTTTCCACTATCGTCAAACAGGCTGCGACTGTAACACTTTCCAAGATGGCTTCGACCGATGAAGCCATGATGCGGGCAGCAATGCAAAAACAGATGATGGCTGTCACGTCCAGACCACGCTCGTCTTCACGACGGTCGCTGAATATGGATTGCCTTGCTGTGATTGCAAGTTCAACTGGTGGGCCGAAAGCACTTTCAGTTGTGGTTCCACAATTGCCTGCAGATCGTTCGACGGGCTATCTGTTCGTTCAACACATGCCAGCAGGATTTACCAAATCGTTGGCGGAGCGTCTTAACCGAAGTTCAGAACTGGAAATCCGAGAAGCTGAAGAAGGCGACAAACTTGAAGCAGGAGTTGGCTTGATGGCTCCTGGTGGTCATCACATGACCATAGATTCTCGGGGAATAATCCGTCTCGATGACAGGCCGACTTTACATGGGGTTCGACCTGCAGCGGATTACGCCATGCAGTCAGCAGCACAGTTGTTCGGTCCGAACACGATTACAGCTGTTTTGACCGGTATGGGTGTGGATGGACGCGATGGAGTAAAAGCTATCAAAGCAGCTGGCGGATCCAGCGTTGTCGAGCACGAATCGACTTGCGCTGTTTACGGCATGCCGCGTGCGGTCGCCGAAGCAGGGTATGCGGACAAAATCGTCCCGCTCGACAAGATATCTTCGATTCTCACTAATTTTATGGACGAAAGATCGAAACGCCTAGTTGGAGCAATCAGATGAACGATTCTGAATACCAGAATATTACGGTCACGATAAAAAAATATCTAAATCTGGATTTGGATTTTTATTGGCCTAACCAGATGATGCGAAGGCTCGCAGGGTTTGTCGGACGAGTCGGTGCGAGCAATGTCGATGAGTTTTGTTCGTTGATCGCTAATGACGAGGATGTCAGGGAGAAGGTCATGAACTTCATGAC
>JABMNN010000079.1 GCA_013204545.1 Chloroflexota bacterium
CCACCAGATGCTCTCGACAACAACTAGTGCGCCATACGAGATAACTGCATAATTCCGCGTCACTTCGAACCCCGCTCTGAAGTAGCAATCTTTTTCGGAATACCTTCCCAGCCAGTAATGGAGCTGGTAGGTCGACGGAAATTCGATATGCCTGTTATAGCCTGTGACTCCAAGAACATTCCGCGCCCATCCCGTACTTCGAAGTGCGGGAAATCTGGCGGTTCTTCTCGACCTGTATGGAGAATGATCACAGGATGACCCGATCGCTTAAGACCAAGCAAGTAGTTCATAGTTCGGGGATTATAAATTCCGCCAATATGAATCAGCGTAGACCCAGACGGAATTACGCCTCGGCGACTCCGCGCAAGCTCATCGAGACTCCGGATACCGATCGGATGGGCCATAGCGAGCGATTCGAGCAGTATCGTCAATTGTGCTGCGCCGGTTCCGGGTGGGACAACTGCGTGCGACGCACTAATTGAACTGACACCGTTGGCTATCAACCCTACTTTGTAACCAAGGTCGAGAGCGTGATTCGCAATTGATGCAGCAGCGGTCATCGTGCCTTCAAGCACATCAGAGCGATAGCCTTCCCAAGGTACGCTGGTCGTGACCGCTTCAGCAAAAATAACTGCGTGTTCCGACACGCTAGGATCGAACTGTCTGACGAACATTTCACCACGTCGAGCAGTCGTTTTCCAATCGATACGTTTTATGGGATCGCCCGGTCGATATTCACGAACACCCGCTGGCCGGGATGGATCGTCCCATAACCGATCACGCGACATCGAATCGCCTATAGGTCGGTGTGCTGGTAACAAAAATCCTGGGATCGCTTTGATAGTCGGATACACGTAGATCGACCAATGTGTGTGTTCAAGCGTTGCTTCGGCGGGGTACAGTCCGAATAGATCACCACTTCTCAGACGCGTTTTACCTAACTTGTACGCTCCCCTAGACAACGCAGTTAGCTTTCGCTTCACCTTGACCCGCTCGTAGCCGCCTAACGATGTCGAGGCCGCAATATTAGCTCCGCCGAGATACGCCTGCTCTGCCGCCTTCTGCCCTTCGATCAACAGCCCTCTAGGTACATACTCACTGATCTCCAACCAGGGGACAGGTAGCGGCTTACGATTCTCAATGGTGAAAGTTATTTCGATCACATCATCTTGAAATGCGTGGTAGACAGACGCTGTCCGATCGACTGTGATTTCCTCGAGTGAAAGCGCCGCCCAAACACGAGATACGATTGCCACAACAAACGCCAGTGCACCCACGCCGCTAATCAAACTCTGATGTGAAACTGCTCCGACGATAACAACTACGATGAGCAGCAAGACGAACAGTTCACCCAAAGGGTTGAGTGATGTGGCGCGTGAGGCTTTGAGCGTTGGTACACGATATCGGGCTTCAAGCCCACTCGACATCCAGATGCCGTACATACCCACTACTCTCGCTCGATTGGGACGGGAGTTGCCTCAACAATATCGCCAATGATCTGGGCTGTCGCCTGACCGCGTAGCTGCGTGGTGGTTTCGGCAAGTAATCGATGTGCCAGTACCGGAATGGCGAGGCGTTTGACATCGTCTGGCAGAACGTATGGTCGACCCTTCATCGCCGCCCAACCCTGAGCAGCGTGCTGAAGAGCGAGCGATGCGCGGGGGCTTGCTCCTAGCCTGAGACTTGAACTGCTTCGTGTTGCTGCGATGATGTCGAGCAAGTAGTCGCGAACCGTGTTGTTCACTGTCACTGAATCGACTACTTCACGAGCGGAGATCAAAGCGGCAGCAGTAGCAGATGGCTTGATGGAATTAGGGTTTTCGCCTGCCTTGAATCTATCGAGCATCGATGACTCTTCGTCACGATCCGGGTAACCAAGGGAGGCACGAACCATAAATCGGTCGAGCTGTGCTTCTGGTAGCGGGAATGTGCCTTCCATTTCAACAGGGTTCAGAGTTGCCATGACCATGAAAGGATCAGGCAACGTAGTCGTAACGCCATCTATAGAAACCTGACGCTCCTGCATTGCTTCCAGCAGGGCCGACTGTGTTCGAGGCGTTGCGCGGTTTATTTCATCGGCAAGAAGAATCTGTGAGAAAACTGGTCCTGCCCGGAACTCGAACTCACCCTTTGAAGCGTTGTAAAAGTTCACACCGAGCACGTCACCTGGAACCAGATCGGGGGTGAATTGGATTCGTCCAAACTGACAATCTAGAGAAGCGGCGAGAGCTTTGGCGAGTGTCGTCTTACCAGTGCCGGGAACGTCTTCGAGAAGAACATGACCACGGCACAGTAATGCCAGTATCGCGATATCGATTGTCTCTGATTTACCGACGATGATTCGCTGTACCGACTCTCGAATATCGATAGCAAGCTTCTGTACAGATGACACGTCTATTGTTGCTGTTGCTTCTGGCACTCTGGTCTGACTTTCAATCGCCGTTAGGTTCACCGAATCTTGCACACCGAAATATGTGGTGCTGTAGTTTACGCTGTCACTCCGATCAGGGTTTGGAACCGGAATATTTGGTGATGCCTATTCTGTTGTCAGCTTAGAAACACACAATGGCGTTTCTAAGTCAGTATCCAATTTGCTATGAGGACAGTCGGGGGGGGCCTAGACCGTGAACGATTCCGACTGCTAAGGGTAAAAGAGCTCAACGTGCCTCGAATAGCCCGACACAGGTACAGATGTCAGCGGACCGATGGATGGCACGAATGATTGTTTCGCCGATGCGTTTAAGAGACGTTCTCGATACGAGCCGATAAACATTACTGGAACCGCCGACGATGTTTATCGTTAGCAATCCTTGACTACTTAAACAGCGAACACCTATACAACAACAACGGTATTGGTGAGTGTCCCAATCTTATCGATCGTAATGTGTACAACATCGCCAGCAGCTAGCGTGAATTCTGGAGGTGGAATCGTGCCAGTACCGGTCATAACTGATGTGCCGTCAGGAATCGAGTTGTGGCGAACCAGCCAGCCGACCAAGTATTCACAATCACGTTTCATATCCTTCGTGTTTGCTTGACCTCTGAATACCTCTTTGCCGTTACGTTCAATAACCAAAGTGACTGCAAGCTTTTGTGGATCACCAATCGACTGTTTTGACACGAGTGCCGGTCCGAGCGAGCCGGATTTGTCGTAAACCTTGGCCTGAGGCAGATAGAGCGGGTTCTCACCCTCAATAGTTCGACTACTCATGTCATTACCACAGGTGTAGCCAACGATCTTGCCACCATACGTTACAAATGCCAGTTCAGGCTCAGGCACGTTCCAAGCTGAATCGCCTCGAATCCCCACCTCGTCGAACGGTGACTGGAGTCGAGCAAGAGTTGATTTAAAGAATGCCTCGGGACGCTCCGCATCGTAAACCTTAGCGTATACGTCTGGTGATCCACTCTCGGCCTGCCGTTCGCGCATCGAATCCATGTAAGTGACTCCGAACGCCCAAACTTCAGGCGCATCCACCGGTGGGAGCAACGTCACACCGTGTTTGCCGGGTTGAGCCCCATCCAATAATTCTTTTGCTGAAATTGTTGCAGCGCCTTGGTTGGCAGCAAGAATTCCACGAGTAACTGCATCGATATCGGATCCAGTGATCGACGCGACTTTAAACAGATCGAGCGTTGATTCAATCTGTGGATTTAGAACAGTAAGGTCGGTCACCTGCCCTGAATCATCTTCAACGCCGACGTGCTTGCTTCTGTTTTGGAGGTATTGGTAGTAACGCATCTTGTTCTTTCACTCAACTTACGAGCATTGATACTGAGATATACCGAGATCAACACTCTTCTTCCGAAGTAGAAATGTTGCCGACAAGGTTAACTGAGAGAGATGAGTTTGGGTGACCATGGACGGAAATTGACCATGAGGATCAACATAATTGGACGTGCCAAAGCCGATCTAGCGAATTCCACGTATATCTTTGTACGTAAGGAAAATCTTTTTCGTGACCCACGTTGTATCTATTTCGAACCGCACAACCGCATTCGCGTTTTCAGTGATCATCGTTTCGCTCGCTATTTTCATAGCCACGGTAGTCGCGGTCGTTCCAGTCCGTGCCGATGCCTCACATGTTTTGACGATCACAAGCCAAACGGCAGATATCGACTACGGTGAGAAAATAACGATTACGACAACGGTCGATGCCGGTTCATATCCCGCCGAAATAGAAGCTGTACGCGCACTATTTAGGCCTCAAGGCGGCTCGACAATATGGTCATATTCATATCCTGAATATTCGGTCGGTGGAGCTATCAGTGGCGAAATATCAGTTACTTTCGATATCCCAACTGGCCCCGGTTCGTATTATCCACCAGGTACCGAATTTGACATTGAGATCGAGGTGACCAATCGGTCTGGTGAGACATCATCAGTTATCTCCCCGACCACTGTCGAGTATCTCGACCCGGCAAAGAACTGGGAGCGGGTTCAGGGCAACGGGTACACGGTGGTCTATTACGGTGTGGCTCGATCAAGAGTCGAAGATTTAGTAGCAGCTGTCGACTCTAGGATTCCGACTCTCGAAGCGACTCTCGGTATCACCGATCCACCAGATTTCAAGGCAGTCGTGTTTCCATCCGTCCAAGAAGCAACTCCTTCATTCCCGCCGGTAAGCCAGACCGCCACAGATCAATTCCTATTCGCCGGGTTCGCACAACCGGAGTACCGTCTTTTCGTTCAGGGTCAGATGAATGCGACAACTTTTACTCACGAACTGGCGCATCTATACACACATGAAGCTGTTGTATCGTCCTTTTTGAGTGGCATCCCATCATGGCTTAACGAAGGACTATCGCGATTCCTCGAAACGGGTTCCAGTGAAAGCTCAAATGCGCGCCTGAGGTCGAGCGTTCGTCCTGATGAGTTGCTCTCCCTGAGTCATATGCAAACTATTCCTGGTCAACGTAGCGATGTGTCCATTTTCTATCCTCAAGCTGGGGCATTCGTCGGGTATTTAGTCGACGAATACAGTCACGCAGGAATGGCCGATTTATTAGGTGAAGTAAACAAAGGCAGATCCATTCAGCGTGCATTTGAATTGATCTACCACAAGCCTCTCTACGAGGTTGAAAACGATTGGCGGAAATTGTTCAATGCCGATCCTCTGCCAATCCCTTCAGCCACCGTCGAAGTCTCTGATGCCGTGGGTGAAAAAATCCCTAACACTCCAGTTCCGCTCGTCGATTACGAAGCTGCTGCAGGGAACCCGCAACCAACTTCGACGGTAGCCCCTGCCACGCTTCCTACGGTCACACCTGAAACCCCACCTTTATTCGATCAAACCGATTCTATTGAGGAGTACGGCACAAACTGGGCAATAGCGGGAATTGTGATTGGTCTTTCGATCATCACCGGCATATGGTTGTTCACTTCTCGTCGTAAAATCCCGAAGCACAACTCTTAGCACACTGACAATCGCACTCGATGCCGAAGTTCCTAACGTGACACCTGACTGGCAGCAGCCAAAAACAGCATTCGTTTACACCGACGAGCTTTCTCAGTACCAGCTTTCGCCGGAGCACCCGCTGCGCCCGATTCGCCTGCGATACATGCACGAACTGATGAAGGCAAGCGGCGTACTCGATCTCAACAATGTCGATTCACCTGCTCCACGCATAGCGACGCGCAAAGAAATCGAAACTAGTCATGATCCAGAATACGTCTCCATCGTCGAGGCGATCTCGAACGGAGCGATAGCCCCTGGCATGGGCGAATTCGGTTTGGGAACGTCCGACAATCCGGTTCGACGCGGCATGTACGACACAACAGCTTTGTGCATCGGTTCAACACTGACCGCCAGTGAACTCGTCACTTCTGGTAAAGCCGTCGTCGCATTTGCACCCGCAGGGGGTGTTCATCATCACGCAATGCCACGAAATGCTGCCGGTTTCGGTGTTTTCAATGACGCTGTTATTGCTATGAAAGCGATGGTGAAGGCAGGCCTACGGGTTGCATACATAGACATTGACTGCCATCACGGCGACGGTGTGCAGATGGGTCATTACGGTTCCGATCAGGTGTTGACGATATCGATCCACGAATCGGGTCAGTGGTTATTCCCAGGCACCGGCTATGTTCAGGAGATCGGCGTTGGAGATGGCATCGGTTATTCAGTCAACATCCCGCTTGCCCCGTACACTCAGGATGACGATTGGCATGCGATGTTCGACAAAGTAATTCCTCCGCTTGTACGTGCGTTCAAGCCTGACGTGTTATTCACACAGCTTGGAATTGACACTCATTTTCGCGACCCACTGACACATCTTTCGCTCACCACCCAAGGCTTCAATCTCGCAGTAAAGAAGTTAGGATTACTTGCAGTTGATATCGGTAAGTGGGTCGCTGTAGGCGGTGGTGGTTACGATCTTTCGGCAGTCGCACGATCATGGACAATGGCGCTGGCAACCATGGCAAATTACGATCTACCTGATGAAGCACCTAAGTCTTTCACTTTACTTAGCAACTTAACGAATTTTGCCGACGTTCCACCAGCACCAAACGAAGAGCCTTACTTAAACGACATACAAAATTTCAACTCAGGAACTCTCGACGAGATCCGTTCGATGATCTTTCCGAAGTTCGGACTGTAGTTCTCCGCACGCTGGATATTAAGCGTTCGCTGCGAATATCGGCTTCAATGCCGGATACAGCTCCCGCTATCGTCCGTAGGCATCGTCGTAAGCGCCTCGTACTGATACGTTCGGCGTCACCGACACTAGATCAGTCAGCCATGCCGTACCGGCGTCGATTACGCTTTCAAACGCACCTGCCCCGACCGCTGCCAGCATCGCTGCTCCCAATGGAGCCCCCTCCGACGGACCAACTGTTCGCAACGGCAAATCAACGATATCGCTCAACATCTGCAGCCACGTAGCACTGCCCGCTCCACCTCCGACTGCGATAGCTTCTGACGGATTCACCTTAAGAACACTAATCAGTTCCAGAGAATCTTTCAGAGCAAATGACACACCTTCCATTACAGAGCGAGTCATGTGTCCGCGCCGAGTTCCACCATGCATCCCAAAGAACACACCTCTAGCGTTGGCATCGGCATGAGGAGTTCGTTCACCGGTGAGATACGGCAGGAATGTCACACCGTTCGAACCAGCTTCGGCATGTGACGCTTCGTCAATAAGTTCGCTGAATCCAACATACCCTGACGAACTCCGCCACCAATCAAGCGCAGCACCTGCAGCAAGCACCACTCCCATCAGATACCAAGTGTTGGGAATAGCATGACGCATCGAGTGAATTCGCATACTGGGGTCAGTAATTGGCGAAATTGTCGGTGCTACCACGGTCCCGGAAGTTCCTATAGAGAACAGGGCTTCACCAGAAGACACCACTCCTGCACCCACTACTGCACATGCGTTGTCCGCTCCACCAACCACAACCGGGACACCCTCGATCAGACCGGTATCTTGCGATGCTGACTTCGTAATACGACCCGCTATATCTGCCGATTCAATTATTGGGGGCAACAATCTAAAATCTACATCGAGGATCCTGCACATCTCGTCTGACCACTGGTTGCGGACGATATCGAACAATAGAGTCGCTGAGGCGTCTGATGGGTCTGAACCGAGTTCGCCCGTCAGGCGATACCTGATGTAATCCTTCGCCAACAACATGTGTGAAATTCGATCGAACAACACGGGCTCGTTATTGCGCATCCACAGTAGTTTTGTGACGGTAAAACCTTCCAGCGACGGATTTCCCGTTAGGCGGCGTAACGATTCACTGCCCACGGTTTCACGAACGTATGCTGCCTCTGCACTTGATCGAACGTCGTTCCACAAGATTGCGGGACGTACAACGTTCAGTGAGTCGTCTAGTGGGACGAGCGAGTGCATCTGGCCTGAGAGACCAACACCGAGCACCTCTGGCGAATCTATTTGACTTATGACCTGTTGGATCGCTGAGCAAGTTCCAGCCCACCAGTCTTCGGGATTTTATTCACTCCAACCGGGACGTTGAACATCAACCGACATTGGACTACTTGCAACGGCAAGCAATTTTCCAGTTGGGCTGACCCCGACGACCTTGATCGAGGAGGTCCCTACATCAATTCCAATAAAAGCAGGCTGACTCATAGTCGCTGGACTCTATCAAGCCGCGAGCCCGAGCACCATTCGCTCAATCAACCGTTGTGCCCTTATCGAGCTACTGGATTTCGCTCATGATTATCGAACGGTTGGCTCCGTACAGCGCGGCACCACCACCGATGGACGATGTGGGAGCAGCCGAAACATCACCTCTCAACTCTGAAGGTTTCGAGCCAACTCCACTGGCGGCCGACGATATTTCGATCACAATTATCGAAGTCATTGCAAATGCTGCGACTACAGCGAAAGTGAAACGAATTTTCAGATTGTTAACAGAAATCATGCCTCTCCGATGTACGTATTGTGATCTTTTTTGTATCGATCATCTCTAGGGGTGAACCCTAATTCGTATTGGTGTCGGAGTATGGGTGAGTCTTTCAAAGTTCACTACGTCCTCGACTGCAAAAGAACGAATTTAGACTGAGCGACCGGGCGGGTCACCTGTCACAACATTGGCGAGAGATTGTCGTGTTTCTGGCACGTATTGATTTGGGATATATTTCTTAGATCACTCTTTTCCGTCGTGATTTCATTACTGTGAATCGTGGTCAAGTACATCCAACACGAAAAAAGAGACCCGCCAAATTGACGGGTCTCTCTACTTTTTCTATTACTTCGGCAACAATTACGCTGCCGCTACACGTTGGTTAGACCTCTCGGAATTCACCCTCGACTGTGTCGTCGCTGCCAGTACTCTCATCGTCTTCGCTAGTCTGATCGCCACCTTCGACGGTTGCATCTGCACCGCCTGCAGCCTCGTTTGCTGCGTAGACGGCCTGACCAACAGCCTGCAGTGCAGTCTGTAGTTCTTCCGTAGCGATAGCGATCACGGTTGTCTCGGCAGTTGAGTCAGCAAGCTTCCCTTTTACCGTTGCGACCTTCGCTTCTACATCACTCTTGATGTCTTCAGGGATTTTCTCGCCTTCTTCTTTGAGAATTTTCTCAGCCTGGAAGACTGCACTCTCAGCTGCGTTGCGGGTATCTACCGCTTCGCGTTTAGCTTTGTCGATCTCAGCATTATCTTCAGCTTCTTTGACGAGTCGCTCGATTTCCGCATCGTCCATTCCTGACCGACCCGTAATCGTGATGTGCTGTTCCTTACCGGTTCCGTTGTCCTTCGCTGAAACCTTCAGTATGCCATCGGCATCAATATCGAAGGTAACCGCAATTTGTGGAACTCCACGAGGCGCCGGTAGGATACCGTCAAGATTGAAACGACCAATCGACGTATTGTCGGCAGCCATCTCACGCTCACCTTGAACGATATGAATTTCCACACTCGACTGGCTGTCTGCAGCAGTTGTAAAAGTTTCAGTCTTCGAAGTAGGGATAGTCGTGTTTCGTTCGATTAGCCTTGTGCGAACTCCACCGAGGGTTTCAATACCGACCGACAATGGGGTTACGTCGAGAAGGAGAATATCCTTGACATCGCCTTGAAGTACTCCAGCCTGAATAGCCGCACCAATAGCAACAACTTCATCAGGATTGATAGACCGATTTGGCTCCTTACCGAAAAGCTTGGTGACCATCTCGATCACAGCAGGCATTCGAGTCATTCCACCAACAAGTACTATTTCGTCAATTTCACTGGGTGAAACACCTGCGTCTTTTATCGCCGCTTTTGTCGGACCTGCGGTTCGCTCTATCAGCGTCGAAGTCAACTCTTCAAGTTTCGCTCGGGTGAGTGTCATTTGAAGATGCTTCGGACCTGATGAATCTGCTGAAATGAACGGTAAGTTGATTTCGGTCGAAGCAACGGACGAAAGTTCGATCTTCGCACGTTCCGACTCGACTCGAAGTCGCTGGTGAGCAGAGACATCATTACGGAGATCAATAAGGTGTTCTTTTTTGAACTCATCGGCGAGGTATCCGACCAACATGAGGTCGAAATCGTCACCACCGAGGTGAGTATCTCCGTTTGTGCTCTTTACTTCGAACACGCCCTCGCCGAGTGCGAGAATCGTAACGTCGAATGTTCCGCCACCAAGATCGTAAACAGCGATTGTTCGCTCACCCTCTTTATCGAGACCGTATGCAAGCGATGCCGCAGTTGGCTCGTTAATGATTCGAAGAACTTCAAGACCTGCTATCTTGCCAGCGATTTTCGTCGCTTCACGTTGACTGTCGTTGAAATATGCAGGAACCGTGATCACAGCCTGAGTGACCGGTTCACCAAGCTTCGCCTCAGCGTCTTCTTTCAGCTTGCGAAGAACCATTGCAGAAACTTCGGCTGGGGCACTAGTCTTGCCGTTTAGAACAATTCCCACATCACCGCCATCGAGTGCAGCAAGTTTGAATGAAACGTTTTTAATGTCGGCTTGAACGGATGCATCATCGAATCTTCGGCCGATGAACCGTTTTGCCGAGTAAACGGTGTTTCCAGGATTCGTAATCGCCTGACGACGTGCCAATTCTCCAACAAATCGCTCGCCAGTCTTTGCGTTGAACGCTACTACCGATGGAGTGGTACGACGTCCTTCTGCATTTTCAATGATTTGTGGCTCACCGGCTTCCATGATCGCCATTGCGGAGTTCGTGGTGCCGAGATCGATTCCAATAACCTTTGCCATTTTTCTTTCAGATTTCCTTCTTCACTTTCGGATTCACCAGAAGGTGGTGAACCCGTGGGTCAATATTCGTACTAGTTAGATAGATGTTTCGCTAAAAAAACATCGGTTGTATCCGATTTCGTAACTGCCTAACCGTTTCCGTTACTCTCGTCTTTCAAATCGTTTTCAAGCAGAGAAATTGCAATCTCTACCTGAGCAGGTCGAACAACTTCGCCGTTATACATATATCCGGGTCGTAGCTCGGTGATCACTGTGTTTGCTTCATGATCAGCGGTCGGGCTTGATAACAGTGCCTCGTGATTACGCGGATCAAACTGTTCGCCAACCGAAATGAACCTCTCAAACCCCTCAGAAGCGACCGTGTTCATAAAGTTCTTTTGAATAGCGGTAACTCCTTCAAGCCAACCGGGATCAGCGTCCTTTATCGAATTTGAGTTCAATGCAACGTCCAACTGATCAATCACATCGGCGAACTTCAATACGACACGTTGCAGATTTCGCTGGCGTGATGACTCCTGCTCGCCATCAATCCGACGCCGGTAGTTGACCAGATCAGCCTGAGCACGTTGTGCCAGACGTTTAAACTGCTCCTTTTCCCTCAATGCCTCGGCTAATTCGTCGTTCGATTTCTCCGTAAAGTTTTTTATTTCGTCGGAATCCGTAATCTGTCCTGATTCCGTAGGATCTTCCTGCGGTATTTTGTCTTCTATTTCTGACAACGTTTTCTAATTACCTATTAATGAAAAGAATTTTTGAGAAGCAAGATTATTTCGTTTAAACAGCGCCAACATATGAGAGTATCTGCCGAAGCTCGTCTGCCGCTACTCTCGCAGCACGTGCTTCCGATACTTCCGGACTACTCTCAAGAAGTGAAACGATATCCGTTAACGATCTCACAAGATCTAGCACAAGACTCACACCGTTTAAGTTCAATCCCAACTCATCGGCTAGGCGACGGATAACACGCAGACGCTCGACGTCTGAATCGGAATATAGTCGACGGCTGCCCCCAGAGCGCTGAGGACGGACGAGCCCTTCTTTATCGTACTTACGCAGTGTCTGTGGATGCATATCGGCTAATCGCGCCGCCACGCTAATCACATACACACCGGAAATTCGAGTGGGCCTAGGTGCCTGTTGAGATCGTTGAGCATCTTTTGCTTGAGGTCTGCTCATCGGAACCCGTCTGTTTTCGTCACCATTCGACGCAATTTCAAACAGTTCAGCCAACATTCGGTTCAAATTACCGGAGCGCGACCATGCGAGATCCTGCTTAACCGGTTCTTCTTGCTTGTCAGCCAAATTACCGAAGTTATCTGTCAACGAAATACCTTATAAGAACGAACGAAGGGAAAACCTAGCGTTAGAAAGTGACAATCTACGAACAAACCGACGAACCGAGTCAATCTAAATGACACGATAGGTATTGTAATAGTTGATATGCCTCGTGTAAACTCTGTCGTATGAATTCGTAGATATCTTACAACTGTCTTACCGACTGTTTACCAAATCGTTACGAATTCTGTGCAAGATACCTTGAAGTCTAAGATTTTTCGTAGTAGTATCTGCGGCGGCTCGTTTTACGGAGCAAATTCTGTTACAGGATTCGTAACCGTAATCGGGACCATGATTTATTGAACGCCCCGACCATTTTTACGGCGGGGACGAAAGAAGAAGGAACTAAAGTGCTTTACTTGAAGGCTTGCCCGAAATGCCACGGCGATATTGAGCTAGTGGTATTCCCGGACAGCAAGACCCTGTCATGCCTACAGTGCTCATTCACTGTTGACTCACAAGAGGCCGCACGTCGCGCTATGTCGGGTAACATTCCGGCTACCGTCGAAGCTGCATAATTTCAGCTGTACGTACTCTTAAAGGCTCCGGTCCCCACTACCGGAGCTTTTTTTTGTTTAACCGTTTTGCTCAGTTGTTGAACTCACCGCCCCCAAAACAACACGCCCAATCTCCCGAATATTCATGAGGTTCTCTCAAGTACAGCAATATTTTTAACTGCCACATTACACGGTTCGAACTACGCAATTTCTACACTTTGTGATACAAAACACACACGTCGAAGTAATACAGACGATTTTGTGCTGCGTGTCCAATGTCAACCACCAATAATTCCTACAATTCAGACCCTCTCGTACCTGAGGTCGTTATCCAGCGGCTGCCTCTTTACGTCCGAGTTCTTACACAGTTTACGAATGCGGGCGAAGATGTGATCTCGTCCGAACAACTGGGTTCTATGCTGCAAATGACGCCTGCACAGATACGAAAGGACCTTTCGTATTTCGGGCGATTTGGCAAACAAGGTCGCGGATACGATATTGCAATGCTCGAAGGCCAATTACGTGCAATTCTCGGGCTTGATCGTACATGGAATGCAGCTGTGATAGGGATGGGACGGCTTGGTCGAGCGGTAGTCTCGTATCCGGGATTCGCACCAGAGGGATTCAATATTCTGGCAGCATTCGATTCCAACGATGATATTGTCGGTAAGACAATATCGGACTTAAAAGTCGAATCGATCTCTCGGCTTACGAAATCTGTAAAAGAGCTGGAAATTAAGATCGGCATTGTTACTGTTCCCATCGATCAAGCTCAGGGAGTTATTGATGCACTTGTGGAGGCTGGTATTCGATCGATACTGAACTACGCTCCGCTTTCTCCTCAGGTTCCTGACGGTGTAATCGTTCGCGGCATCGACCCCGTGCTCTCATTGCAGTCGATGACCTACTACATACGCTAGATCATGGCTGGGGTGCATGGCTGGCAGTTCAGGACTCAGGCGAACGTTTAATGTGTAGAGATATCACAGACCAGCTAATCGCCAAAGTGTGAATGCCCCGAACTGCCCATCTTTCGTTTCCTCACGAAAGGGAGTTAGAGGAATGGCAAAATAAGTCTTGCCGTTAAGTCAGTCAATGTCGTCCCGAACTTCAAAAGCCAGACAAGATCCTACTAATCTAGCTGTCGCAGTTTCGGATCAAGCCTGTCTCGCAACCAATCACCAAGGAAGTTCAGTGCCATCACGGTTAGGAAAAGGGCCAAACCTGGAAATGCAGAAACCCACCAGGCAGTTTGTAAATAATCGCGTCCATCAGAAATCATGTTGCCCCAAGACGGTGTCGGCCCTGGAATTCCAGCTCCGAGAAAACTCAGTGTCGCCTCGGAAAGAATCAACCCTCCAACGCTGAGCGAAGCAATCACAGTCACCGTGCCGATAGTCCCAGGAAATATGTGCTTGATAAGGATGCGAGTTCTCGAAGCACCGGCGAGCCTCGCGGCAGCAACATAATCTTTCTCTTTTATCACCAATACATCGGCGCGAACGTTTCGGACGAATCCACTCCATGCAAGGAGAACCATAAGACCCATCACGGTTGAAAAACTGGCGCCTATCGTGATAGCAGCAACTAGCGCCAGTAGCAGGAATGGAAAACCGAGCCAGATGTCAACAATTCGCGTAATTATTTCGTCGACCACTCCACCAGCGTACCCTGCCACGAGACCCAACATCGTACCGATCAACATTCCTGCGGTCATTGCAACAGCCATCACTGTCAGCGATATTCTCGCTCCATGGATCACACGACTGGTTACATCTCGACCGACGTGATCACCTCCAAGAAGATATGGACTGCCATCCTGATAAAAAGGTTTCGCTGATCGTTGTGGCAACACTTGGTGCAGCGGGTCGTTCGGGGATATCCACGGGGCGGCAACGCCAACGAAAACCAACACACTAAGGATGATCACAGGAATTATTGGCCAGCGTCGCAAATACCACCAAGGCGACCGCCTAATTTTGACTCTTCGCAATTCACCGTTGAATTCAACCACACCACTGTCATTCGTCAACTATTTGTACCTGATTGTAGGGTTTAGATACACATAGGCCATGTCCGCTAGAAAGTTCATTCCCACGTAAATAGCGGTCAATATCAACACAGTGCTCGTCAACGTAGGAAAGTCATTATTCCAAACAGCGTCAAGTGTCAATTTTCCGATGCCAGGCCATGCAAATATCCGTTCGATAACAACTGCACCGGTAATGAAACCTGCCAACGTTAACGCCGCAACTGTTAAAGGCTGAAGAACAGCATTACGGAAGGCGTGTTTCCAAATCACTGATCGGCTACTTACGCCCTTAGCGCGGGCTAGCTTGACATATTCAGAATCCAGAACATCCAACATCGACGATCGAGTCAATCGAAGTATGGCAGCCGCAGGTCCCCAGCCCAACGTAACGGCAGGCATGATCAGGTATTTAAGCCTCGCCCAATTAAAGAAGGAGACGTCGTCGGGTCCAGCGGTACCGACAGGCAGCCAGCCGAGAGTCACGGCAAATAGAAGTATTGCCATCATCGCAATCCAAAACTGCGGAGCCGCCTGACCGACGAGTGCGAGAACACGGGCAACATAATCCCACCCAGAGCCGCGCTTTACAGCAGAAATCACCCCCAACGGTAAGCCAACTCCAATTGCAAAAATCGCTCCTGCAACTCCCAGTTGCAGGGTGGGAATCATTCTTTGACCAACCAATCTACTTACTGGAGTCTCCGCAACGATCGTCTTGCCAAGGTCGCCCGTAAGAACACGGCCAAGCCACATGAAATACTGAACAACTAACGGCTTATCCAGTCCCAGTTTCTTACTGAGGTCTGCAACCCGTTGTGGGCTCATACCGTATCCGCCAGGTTTCGCGTAGATCAGCAACGGATCGCCAGCCAAACGCGATAAACCAAAAACTATCATCGATGCAAGCAACAGCGTGATAATCGCAAACATGAATCTTCTAATTAAATACCGACCCATATTAGATGTGCCTGCTTTCCCAAGCTCGTACAAAAACACAAATTAGCTTCATCGTCCCGATCCCTTCGAATATCACTCGAGTCGACTTTGCCAGAAACCAACCCGTCAGCATCAAGTCGGCTAAGCTCGGAGCTTAGATTTTCAGGTCCACTACTTTTTTCCTACGAAGGCGGCCTTCAGACAGTGATTGGCTGCCGCCTGTCGTTGACGTCTACTGAGAACGTTTCTATCGATCTTGATCGCCATGCACAAGCTGTGATGACGTCACGCAGGAGTTCTTTGGGGGAGATGCCCCCAAGAACTCCTGCGTGACGTCACTTGATCCACTCTTACTTACTTCAGAACGATGTTCTCTGGCGAGTTGAAGGTGGCACCAAGGTGCATCGGCCATTCCTTGATGTGCTTCGGGTTAGCGAAGTTCGTGTTTGGAACTGTCACAAAACCGGGGAACAACGCCCATTCGTGCATAAACGCGAGGTATTCCTTGTTTATACGAATACGCTCGGCACGATCCGGCTCAGTTGAAGCCAGTTTGTACCAATCCAGAATTTCAGGTGCTTCGAACCCACAACTGAAACCACCACGAGTCAAAGTCGTCTGTACCAGACCCTTTGGCCAGTCAAACGGATAGCTTTCCGAGCCATCATCACAAGATGTCAGCATCGGTACTACAGTCGTTCGGCTAACTAGTCCAGGACGGAAGACAGCATAGGCATACTTTAGAACCTTGACGTCGATTCCCAGTTCCTGCCAGAAACCTGCGATAGCATCGCCAATTTCACCAGCCGGACCAGAACCACCACCAAGCTCAGGACCTACGAATAGCGGCATTTCAAACCGAATACCATTGTCGCCTTTAGGGAAGCCGGCCTGATCGAGCATGCTGTTGGCTTTTGCAACGTCATAAGGGTATTCGTACTTGGATTCCCAGTTCGCGTTATCGGTGCTGAAGTACGTTATGTGAACGGGTTTTCCAACACCGCCGAGAACGTGCTCAACGATCGCAGCTCGATCAACACCACGAGCCAGCGCCTGACGTACCAGTCGCGCCTGCTCCATATCGGTTATACCAGCAGGGTTGTTGTCCTGAGGGTTAATCGGGTTACCAGTCCACTCAATGTCACGAACATAGACACCGGACGACGCGAAATCGATCGGTTCACCAGTAAGTGCATTCGTCGTCTCCCACAGGTTACCCGGGAACATGACACCTTCTTGAGTTCCCTGACCAGCACTAACTTCTATGTAGCCAGAGGCCTTCATAAGAGCTAGGTCTTTGGGGTCTATGAAGGAAACATCAACTTCACCGGTTTGCAACAGTGCAATACGGGTAGCCTCTTCAGGAACGCTAATGACCTTGAATATGTCAATGCTAGCGTTCTTGCGCCAGTGATCGTATGGAACCTTCTCAAAGGTTGCACTCACGCCGGATTTGAATTCCTTCAGTTGGAATGGACCAGTGCTGATGAAGTTATCCCTCAGCCAATCTCTTCCATTTTCGTCGAAGGCTCGTTTCGGCGTCGCCATGCTAGTCAGACCACCAGAAGCTTCCTGGTTAAGTATGTTGCTAGCCCAGCGCACATCGAAGTTGTTGAATGTGGCACGAATTGTGTATTCATCAATTGCGTCCACAGGGACATCACCAAACAAAGCCGAGAAGTTCGCTGCACTAGACGCAATAGAATCAGGGTTCAAAGAAGGGTTGGTGCGGTTGATAACCCACGCCATGTCTTCTGCTTTTAACTCACCCCAATCCTTGTGGAATTTCACACCTTTACGGAGTGTGATATCGACCGAACTCAAGTCAGTCGCTAGCTTCCAAGATTCGGCAAGCATTAGGCCGTCCCAGTCAGATCCAATCGGCTGGAACAGACTCTCGCCTGCACCCCATGCACGGGCAGCACCCATTGGAGCGTCAGGTAGGCTTCCGCCACCACCATCAAGATCCGCTCCGATGATCGCCATTGTCACTGTGCCACTTGCACTCTTGGAATCTGGCAGTTTGCTCGGATCAACCGCGACAGGTTTAGCTGTCGCAGCCACACCAGACCCACCGGGTGTCGGTGTTGCCACCACAATCACGGTCTGCACAACGGTCTCGGCATCACCGCTACAGGCAACAAATACTGTCGCCCCAACGATAACCGAAATCATCATGAGTAGTTTTAAAGACTTGCTTTTCAAGAACATACAGTGTCCGTCACTTATTTATTTTCATCCCACGTAACGCAATTTTAAATAGTGCGCTGTGCGAATAAATCCGCGTCAGTATAGAACTGCCCCCTTGTGTAGCGCAATGCAGTGCCAATGACTACGACTTCCGTAATATTTACCATCATTGTCTCGCTCAACTTCTTCCATTCGCACAGTGAAATTGACACACGGACACATCGGACGACGTATTCAGGCAAGGATGGCAATTCTAGCCACTCATCTCGTCACTGCTACGCCGTTAAACTAGTTATAAAGGCACCCTATTCCACCTGAATCTCATAGAAGTTCCTCGTTTTAGAGAGAGGGCATATAGCAGGTTCTAGCTTGCGACCAAGTGATATATCGATGCCCAGAACCAAGTCGCTCATCATGCCTGTGCCGTTTGCCACATGATCAATATTTGTTAGTCACACAGCGAAAGGGTTATGCTAGATTATGTTGCTATGCCTGAACGACCTACGAATTCAGTGCATTTCCCAAACCTGAATCAGAGACAGGAGCTATTCGAAAAGATGAGAACTATTTACATGTTCACAAAGTCCGTACTTATGGTCGTACCGACCAAGTAACCGTCCTACCGGAATTTAATCCGCTCGCATCAATACGTGAGCGCACCTTCTGCCCAATCGAACCAATTCATACTGGGCATGCCTACTAGCAACGGCAAGAAGAGCGTCAAGAGATCCATTCTCCGGCAGGACTGCCACCAAATCGGTGCATCAAGTCCAGCTGTAGC
>JABMNN010000007.1 GCA_013204545.1 Chloroflexota bacterium
CGTGCGACCAAGTCGTCCTACGACGCCCGGAGCTTAAAGCAGATTGCCGCGTGCGACCAAGTCCGCCTCGGACGCCCGGAGCTAAGTAATCGCCGCGAGCGCGACTAACGCCAAACGCCCCTACCTCACCCGCTCCAACACACCTGCGCCAATCGCCTCAAGATCGCCCACAACCCACGGCGCAGCCGCCATCGTCGGACCAACCGAAACCGTAACCACCCAACCGTTCTGACGCATCGCCATAATGCGCCCAATCCCATCGCTGTCGACCCAAGCCGAAACTTGATCAATTAATCCTTCATCGGCACTATTCACCTCGGAAATAGCGAAATCACTCTGAACGAACGAATCCTTGATCATCTCGTAACGCTCAACAGCTGGCTCATCCGAACTGAACTTAACCAGCTCAACCGTCAGGAACGGCTCACCGGGCACGTCAGTGTCGTAAATCGCTGAACACATCGACTCAACATTTGGCTCAGAGGCCTGCACACTGCTCGTCAGCGATTGCCTGCTCAAGGAATGGGGAGCCGAAGCTGTAGCAAGCACACCCTCGCACGTGTCAGCATCAATCGCCGCACTCGAAATCGCCGCTGCCCCAGCGACGCTTGTTGCGATAGCCGGCGAAACCACAGGCTCAGAAGGCCCGCCAGATTCGCTCGCAACAGCGCACGCCATCGCCCCAAAAGCCACAAACATCACCAACGAAAATAATCGAAACACCGTGCACCTCATCTACTCAGCTCACCCCGGCAGTCACCGCCGTTCACTCTATAAGACGTCACCAACCCCAAATTTGTTCCAATCCACCCTCATACTGAACTCGATTCAGGATCTCTCCAGTGCACCAGTCCCGTCCTCCCTCCTTCAAGAGGGAGCTAGAGGGAGGGTAGACCGTGACGTGCGACCAAGTCGTCCTACGACGCCCGGAGCTTAAAGCAGATTGCCGCGTGCGACCAAGTCCGCCTCGGACACCCGGAGCCAAATCCAAATAACCCTGTAACGAGAGCGACTAACGCCAATCTCCAAAATCGCCAACCCGCTCCCGTCAATTTGTCATCCTGAAATCGATTCAGAATCCGTCTCCAACGCTCAATCAGCTAATATCATTCGTTTCAACGATCCAACCGAAACCGAGACCACCAATCTCATCGTCCTGAACTCGATTCAGGACATCGCCCCAAACGCCAACACCTGATACAACACCAACAATCACCCAACCCAAGATCCAACAGGAAACGTCACACGTGACCATCCCCGACGCCAACAACCCAGCCGCCCTCCGACAAGCCGCCTGCACTGAGGAACTCGAACGTGCCCTCGACCACATGCATGCCCAGCGCATCGCTCCGCCTCGGAGCTATCGCGACTAACAGGGCCCAAGTCAGCCGCTGACGCCCGGCCCAAAACCCGACAAACCACACCCCTCTCGTAAAGCCTTCTCCCCCGGACTGGGGGAGATAGAGAGGGGGAGAAATAAGATCCCAAGGACGAATGTCCGCCCGGATCAAATAACGAAGAACCCCAAAATGCCCAACACCAATCCAACCATCCCCGACGCCAACAACCCCGCCGCCCTCCGACAAGCCGTCCTCGACCACATGCACGTCGGCATGACCAACCACACCCTCCTCGCCGAAGAAGGCGGCCCCCTCCTAATGGCATCCGCCGAAGGCATCTACGTAACCGACGTCGAAGGCAACAAATTCATCGACGGCATCTCCGGCATGTACTTCCGCAACGCCGGACACGGCAGAGAAGAAATCGCCAAAGCCATCTACGATCAGCTCACCACCGTCAGCATGAACGTCTACTCAGGCGCCACCCCCGTCACCATCCAACTCGCCGCCAAACTCGCCCAAATCACCCCCGGCGATCTCACACGCACATTCTTCTGCCAGGGCGGCTCCGAAGCCAACGAATCCTCACTCAAAATGGCGCAAACCTACCACGTCCGCAGGGGCGACCGAGGACGATTTAAGGTCATCTCACGAGAAGGCTCCTACCACGGAAGCACCTACGGAACCATGTGGCTCGGCGGCCACCCCGGCTTCCCTCGCACCGATTACCAACCCAAGCCAGCCAACGTCGTAACCGTCGGGCAACCCCACTACTACCACGACACCTACGGCGCTTCGTCTGCCGAAGAAAACGGCGAACGGGCTGCATTAGAAATAGAAAAAGCAATACTGTTCGAAGGCCCCGAATCCGTATCCGCAGTCATCGGCGAACCCGTATCGCAGCCCCTCGGTGGCGTCATACCGCCATCCAACTACTGGCCTATGGTTCGCGAAATTTGCGATAAGTACGGCGTACTGCTCATCTTCGATGAAGTCATCACCGGCTTCGGACGTCTCGGCGAATGGTTCGGTGCCGATTTCGTAGGAGTCACCCCCGATATCATGTCCTTTGCCAAAGGCATCACGTCAGGCTACTTCCCGGTCGGAGGCTCGATCTCGACTCAGAAAATAGCCGATGCCTTTGCCGGCGGACCCGATAAAGTCTGGTCACACATGTACACCTACTCAGCCCACCCCGGCGGTGCCGCTGCCGCATTCGCCAACTTGGAAATCGTTGAACGAGAAAACCTCGTAGAAAACGCCCGAGTCCGTGGTCTGCAAATCTCCGAGAGTTTGCTTGCTATGAAGGATAAGCATGTTATTATCGGCGATGTGCGTGGAGTGGGTCTAATTCAGGGCATTGAATTTGTGAAAGACCGAAAAACGAAGGAACACTTCGATTCATCGGTCGGCGTAAACAAAATGCTCACCGATGAACTCAGGAAACGTGGCGTCTGGATTCGCGTCCCCGCCTACATCCTGCCCCTCGCCCCGCCACTAACAATTACAGCCGACGAAACCGACAACCTAACCACCATAGTCGACGAAGCCCTAACCGCAGTCGAGCAGCGGTTGGGGGTTTAGCTAAAAGGGGTCCGCATTTGCATATAAATAGTCTTGTAGCAGTTGGAAATAATCACGACTACAAATGGCCAAATGGCGATGTGGAAACTTATTCCGAATGGGTAGAGTACGAAGCATTCGACGAAGATGGTGAACATCGAATTCGAATTGGATTCAACGCGGTTCGCCCGTGTTCGAAAAAGACCGAACGCGCGTTACGGTTTGGGTCGACAACAATCCATCAGTTGAATTCGGTGGAACTGACGATCACGACAATACAGGTGACGTGATCGCGCAGTTGGAAGTTTCTCCAAATGACGGAGGCCAACTAATTGATCTATCTTATCCGTTAGAGCCGGTACCTGAGCGTTTTTTGATGTTCTCACCAGTCGGATACAAAACGAGGGTTAGCGGAGCGAGGACTCCAAACTGTTGGGGTGTCGTTGCCAACATTAGCGATCATCGTAAATTAGCAGCGTATGCAGCGATGAAGAATCTTGAACGAATTTGGCGTGATGATGCTCGCCGTGATCAATAGCTAAGGAAACGAGGCGTCTGAATTCGCGTCCCCGCCTACATCCTGCCCCTCGCCCCGCCACTAACAATCTCAGCCGACGCCCACCCAAACATGATCAGCATTCATCGACGAAGCCTTTGGCGTAGTTGAAAACAAGTTGGGGTTTTATTCGAAGTCGATTTGACCGGGCGGGCTCGGGTTAGTTATTTCAGCTTGTCCGGTGCATACGGAACTGAACCGCCCAGGGTTTTATGGAGACTCGGTTTGTTGAGTCCCCGCGAGTGCGGGAACCTGTGAACTTAGTCTATTAGCTTCGAACTCTACTGGTGGTACGTATCCGATCGCTCCGTAGAGCCGTCGGTTGTTGAACCAGTCGATCCACTCCATCGTGGCAAACTCCAGGTCGTCAAGTTTCCGCCACGGGCCTTTTCGACGCACTAACTCCGTCTTGTATAAACCGATCACCGACTCAGCCATGGCGTTGTCGTACGAGTCTCCCTTGCTACCGACTGAAGTTACGGCTCCCGCCTCAGCCAACCGTTCGGTGTAGCGAATCGAAAGATATTGCACTCCTCGATCCGAATGATGAATTAACCCCTCGCCTGGATCCCGTGTCCAGAGTGCCTGTTCAAGTGCATCAAGAGCGATACTGCTGTGCAGTGAACTCGACACTTGCCACCCGACGATGTGGCGTGAAAAAACGTCTATGACAAACGCAACATAGGCGAAACCTGACCAGGTACGGACGTAGGTCAGATCAGCGATCCAGAGCCGGTTTGGTCCAGATGCCCTGAAGTTGCGATCAACAAGGTCGGCTGGCCGTTCGACCGTGTCGTCAGACACAGTGGTTTTCCTTGTCTTCCCTCTTACGACCCCCCCCTTGAGTCCCAACTCCCGCATCAAGCGTTCCACCGTACAGCGAGCTACAGGGATACCCTGACGGCGTAACTGATGCCAGAGCTTTCGGACACCGTAGACTCCGAAATGCTCGGCATGAACGTGCCTAATCTTCACTTTCAGTGCCTCGTCACGGAGCCATCGATCCGACTGAGGTCGTTGTCGTGCTGCGTAGTAGGTCGAAGGGGCGAACTGCAATACACGGCAGATCGGCTCGACCCCGAAACGCTCCTTGTGGTTGTTGATGAAGTGGGTCATCTCGGTAGTCGCGGGTCGAGCTCCCGCGCGAAAAAAGCTGCAGCAGCTTTCAGGATCTCGTTGGCACGGCGCAACTCTTTGTTCTCACGCTCAAGCTCACGAAGCCGTTCTCTCTCGTCAGAAGTAACTCCCTGACGTGACCCCGAATCTACCTGGGTCCGGCGTATCCATATGCGCAGTGTCTCGGGGGTCATGCCGCACTTTTCAGCGATCGAGGTGATTGCCGCCCACTCCGATGTGTACTGATTTCGGTGTTCCGTCACCAGCCTCATCGCACGCTCTCGTACCTCTGTGGGGTACCTTTGTGATCTTGTCATCTCTCCATCCTTGTATGTTGAGCTGGTGTACTCCGGCTACGGGCGGTGGACCGATCCATCCTGGGTCATTGAGGACCGTTTGAGAGCGTGGATCACCGCCCGTTCACAAAGTTGTCTCGAACAGTCGCACGGGCGTAAGGCCCGCAATTGCAAGGAAGAGAAGATCATGAGTGAAATCGGCACCTACATCGGGATTGATGTATCCAAGTCTTATCTGGACGTGTACGCACCGTCACTTGGAGCGTTCCGGGTCGAGTACACGGATGGCGGGCTAGAGGAACTCGTGGAGCGTCTATCGCACCTGGAGATTGCGCTGGTGGTGATGGAAGCAACCGGCAAGATGGAGTCGGTATGCGCTGCGTTTCTCGCCAATTCAGGTATGCCTGTCGCGGTGATCAATCCGAGACGGGTACGCGACTTTGCCTGCGCATCTGGTCGTCTGGCTAAGACAGACAAAATCGATGCCGAAGTGATCGCCTTGTTCGGTGGTTCTATGAAACCGGAACCCAGAAAAATCCGCAACGAGGATGAGCAACGGTTCGATGAGTTGCTGACCAGACGGCGTCAAGTGATCGGGATGACCACGACCGAAAAGAACCGGCTTGGAACCACGCGCGATCGCAAGCTGCACCGGCGGATCATCGCTCACATCAAATGGCTTGAACATGAGCTAAGCGACGTTAACCGGGAGATGTCAGACGCGATCGAAGCCAGTCCCGTGTGGCGGGTGAAAGATGCGCTATTGCGCTCGGTTCCTGGCATAGGTGAGACGACATCCCGGGTTCTGATCGCGGAGTTACCCGAGCTGGGCGAGTTGACCAGGAAGGAGATCGCCAGTCTGGTCGGTGTGGCTCCGATGAATCGCGATTCCGGGGCATTGCGCGGCAGAAGAACGATCTCGGGAGGCCGACCGGCCGTAAGGACCGCACTGTACATGGCTGCTCTGAGCGCATCGAGGTACAACCCTGATCTTAGGTCTTTCTATCAGAGACTCGTGGCAGCGGGTAAGCCGAAGAAGGTCGCGCTAACGGCGACGATGCGCAAGCTCATCGTCATGCTGAACGCAGTCGTGGCCAGAGGTACATGCTGGCAACCGGAGTGCCCTTGATTTTTAACACAGTCGCTCTCAAGGATTGGAGTCTCCAACTTTCCCGGGGCGGTTCACCCCACATCGCCCTCCAGTTCTGGACAGGCCCCCCAGAAGAAAAAGACGACTACGAACCCTAATCTCTCCCCCCTTCCGGACTGGCCAAAGTTCGACGTCCGCGACCAAGTCCGTCTCGGACGCCCGGAGCAAACGAAACCACCACTCAACCTCCACCACTTTTCGTGCTTCATCACATTTTTATCACCAACATAGATTTTGCTCTCACGCCAACTAAGAATAGATTCATTGGAGCGCAGTTTTCACAAACGAAAATAACGAACACGGCGTGCGAACAGAGACACCTCTAAAGCAACGTCAAAACCAAATAGAACATCGAGGCTGGTGATGGTTAATACAAACAGAGCAGAGTCACGCACTACAGGCAAACTCAAGCACGCTAATAAACCCACGGGAAGATTCGCACTGCTGACCTTGGGTCTCGCTATATTCTCAGTATTTTTGTTCGGTTGTAGCACTGGTACCTCCTCCGATACCAGTGCTAACGCCGACGCAACGGTTGAACTCATTCGAACAGCCGTTATCAACACAGCAGTACCAATCAACCGCACACAAAACTCACCGCTAGCCCGCGGCAGTGCTGGAACATGGCTCCCCGGACAAGAAGACAACACGAACCCCGACGATCTCCAGCGTGTTACTCAAACACTCGTAGCTCCACCGCTCTTACCTGAGCATGAACAGGTAGCAAGGGGAGCCCCGAAAGTTGTTGAAGTTCGACTCGTAGTCGAAGAGAAACTCCTCGAAGTTGGCCCCGGTGCAGAGACATGGGCACTCACCTTCAACGGTACTGTTCCAGCTCCAATGATCGTCGTTCACCAGAACGATTACGTTGAACTCACTCTAGTAAACCCATCTACTAATACCCTTCAACACAACATCGACCTCCACGCCGCAACCGGCGCATTGGGCGGTGGTGGGCTTACTCTGGTGAACCCAGGTGAGGAAGTTACATTCCGGTTCAAGGCAGTGAAGCCCGGCGTGTTCGTGTACCACTGCGCACCAGGCGGTGTGATGATTCCGTTCCACGTCGTATCTGGAATGAACGGTGCCATCATGGTTCTTCCTCGTGAAGGACTCGCAGATTCTCAGGGCGATCTCGTCAAATACGACAAGGCTTACTTCGTCGGTGAACAGGATTTCTACCTCCCACAGAACGAAGATGGCTCCTACAAGACTTACGCAAGTCCAGCCGAAGCAATCGGCGACACTATGGAAGTGATGAACACTCTCACTCCGACTCACATTGTGTTCAACGGCTCAGTTGGCGCCCTAACCGGTGACAACGCCTTGACTGCAAACGTCGGCGACAAGGTTCTCATCATTCACTCCGAGGCAAATCGAGATTCTCGACCTCACCTGATCGGTGGACATGCTGATCTGGTCTGGGAGGGTGGATCGTTCTCCGACTTACCTGTCACGAATCGTGAGACTTGGTTTATACCGGGTGGATCCGCAGTTGCCGCACTCTACGAGTTCAGGCAGCCCGGACTATACGCCTACGTCAACCACAACTTGATCGAAGGAGTCTTGAAGGGCGCAGCCGCACACTTCCAGATCGAAGGCAAGTGGAACGACACGCTAATGACGCAAGTTAGTGCACCTCAGCCAATCAAGTAATAGAACTCAGAATCTAGTCCTCCTTAGGAGTAGGGGCAGATCATGTCTGCCCCTACTTTTCGTTAAGAACCATCACCCACAAACACCAACAATCTGTCAGAAAATCCGTACTCTCAGTTACACCATTGGAGCCGCGCCACCGTCCATGTTGATGGCTGTACCCGAAATATAACTCGCGCGATCTGACGCCAAGAACGCAATCAAATCACCCGCCTCGCGAGCCTCACCGACCCTGAGAACCGGAACATTCTTACACCTGTTCACGTAGTACTCCTCAGTAGTCGTAACCTCTCCCGAAGCAACAGCCGCCTCGGCACGTTGGAGGTTCTGGGCACTCCTGATCGAACCAATACAAACCGTGTTGACCAGTACGTTGTCCGCTCCGTATTCCTTCGACATCGCCTTGGTCATGGCAATACCAGCAGCGCGCGACATTGAAGTAGGCAATGTCGATCCAGGTGCAGCTTTGCCACCAGCCGTTGTGATATTTATGATCCGACCCCACTTGTTCGATCGCATGCTCGGCAGCACAGCCTTTGAGCAGTACACCGCGCCAAACACTTTCAACTGCAGATCGCTTGTTAGCACCGCTTCGTTCAAATCTTCAAAGCTGTTCGCATTCCCTGTTCCAGCGTTGTTCACAAGGATGTCGACCTTGCCGTGCTTGCCGAGAATGCTGGCAAACGCCGAACTCACACTTGCCTGATCGCTGACATCACAACTGATCCCTTCTATCGTGCCTGTCGCAGTAGTGCCGATCTCCGCTACTGCCGAATCCAACTTGCTTTGAGTGCGAGCCAGAATCACAACAGTCGCACCCTCTTCCGCCATGATGTGTGCCGCCGCCTTGCCGATGCCTTCACTTCCACCGGTTACAACTGCGACTCGTCCGTTGAGTCCAAGATCCATTACCAATTCTCCTTGCTTAGCTCTGGGCGTGCACTCGCACTTGGTCGTGCGTTCGCAATCCACTCTCCATCGAACTCCCACCCGAAGACGGGAGAACCAGGATGAGTCACTTCAGATCGCCGCAGTATATGCCGCTCAGACGCTTTCCCCCCTTCCGGACTGGAAGGGGTCGGGAGTAGGAGACCCCCGCGACCAAGTCATCCGATGACGGCCGGAGCAATCGCCGCCCGTAGCAAACGCTATCTCCCCTTCCGGACTGGAAGGGGTCGGGGGTAGGAGACCCCCGCGACCAAGTCATCCGATGACGGCCGGAGCAAACGCCGCCCAGAGCAAACGCCCGCGCCAAACAAGCGGCTATAAAGCCGAACCAAAAAACCCCCAACCAGCCTGCAATAGGTCTAGCCTTCGGGCTGCGACCCTACCAATCGGGTTCTAGTTCTAATTCATCTAGCTCTCGATACCGTAGATAGTCACTGGCAGGCAGATTCTGCTCATCCCATTCAGACCATCCACAGGCTTCACAAAAGTAGTAAGAATCGGATTCCATCTTAATTTCTTTAAGGTCACCGACAACGCAGTCCGGACATTTCATGTCATCCGGCATAACGCACCACCTCTCTGCCACTTAGTAAAAAGTAACAGGCGATATAACGACTCTTTTTAGCTTTCAAATTCTAAAGAATTTCAGAAATTTTCTTCCTGACCAGTCTTTATTGTCAATATATTTTTATGTTCTCAGAATACGGATTTCCGCAACTAACGCTCTCGAACGGTTCCAGAGTCAATGGCACATGTTCGATTGGCGAAGCGTACACTTCCTCCGCTTTGCCAAATACAACCGATCCAACCCAACCCAACAACCCCTCTTTAAAAGAGGAAGACTCGACAACTCCAACACCATCTGACGAAACCCCTGAAACCAAATCATCAGCTTCCCTCGGGCTCATGTACGGGCTTTCTGCAGGTCACGGAATAAAGCACTTCGGGCAGGGTGCACTTCTTGTGATGATCCCGAGTATTCGGGCAACCCTCGGACTCGGTGACATCGCTATTGGCGGAATGTCATCGACCCAGTCGATCGCGTCAGGCATCGCCAACATCCCAGCCGGTATTCTCACCGACATGTTCCGCAAGAAGATAGCGTGGATTCTTTTTGCCTCGATGCTTATGGTCGGCACCGGCTACATCATAATCGGCGTGTCACCTGTCTATTGGGCGCTCCTGATAGGAGTAGCAATCGTCGGATTCGGAACGTCGTTATGGCACGCTCCCGCGTTCGGGACTCTCGCCGCGAGATACCCGGAGCGGCGTGGCTTCGCTATGGCCGCCCATTTAACTGGAGCACAAATTGGAAATACCACCTCTCCACTGATAATCGGATTCTTACTGGCTGGAACAATCGGTTCATGGGTGGTGTTTAGTGGAATCGATTGGCGCTGGCTCGCCGTAATTATCTCGATCCCGATGTTCATGACGGCTATCGTAGTAATAGCGAAATTCAAAACAGCCGGAGCGGAATCGGCAGGTGATGTAAGCCTGAAAGAATATTTCGGGTCCGCGAAAAATCTCATCACCAATCCCGGTGTCCTCGGCATGGCGCTGCTGGGAGCGATGCGTGGAGCGGTTCACAACTCGTTCCAAGTGTTTCTCGTTATCTACATGCGTGAAGAGCTCAACTACTCAGACACGTTCGTTGGGCTGCACGTTGCCCTCATAACGATGGCTGGAATTATCTCGACACCTATCATGGGCAACGTGTCCGACCGTATTGGACGTCGACCTGTCATTTCGTTTGCAATGACTTCCATGACCGTGTTGATATTCCTATTCCTTCAGTTCGACTCCGGTTGGGCGATGACTGTACTGATCGCCGTTCTTGGACTGTTCTTCTTCTCGGTGATGCCAATCATCAACGCAGCTGCAATGGACATGATCGATAAAGGCTCAGAAGGCTCTGGCACAGCATTGATGTTCTCGGGCGGAGCAGTCATAGGTTCGCTGACACCAATTGCCGCTGGATTTATTAATCAAGGAAACGGATTTCACGGCGTAATCATCTTTGCCGGAATCATTGCGGCGATCGGAGCAACCCTCTCCCTCATCCTGCCAATGAAAGGTAAGGCATAGTCCGGCTCATACCAACTACGTAAAAATAGACTGCTTCATACAAGCCAACCACAACAGATAGTCCGACTGCACACCAGCACATGTTGTAGCAAACGAATCGCTTGTTATAACGGGTCTATTTGATGTTTATCGAATAGCCGATTCCTCGGTGCGACCTGATGAGGCCGTCAGATTCGCTGCTAGTAGCATCTTGCCTGAGCTTCTGGCGTAGTCGTCGAATCGCCATGTGAACGGCTGCGTCGGATACTTCGTCACTGCCCCACGCTAGCTCTTTTAGTTTTGAGTACTCAACTACGATGCCGGGTTCAGAAAGCAAAGTCTTGAGTAAATCCCACTCTGTGAGATTCAGATCCACATTTTCACCAGCGAATGAGGCCGTCCTGCGGTCGAAATCTAGCGACAGTCCGTTGAGTGAATAAGTAAGTCGATCAACTTTTCTACCCACAACTCGACGGGTCACAGCGTCGACACGTGCCATGAGTTCAATCGGGGCGAAAGGTTTCGTTATGTAATCATCAGCACCAATTGTCAGTGCCTGAGCAACCGATTCGGAAGTGTCATTTCCGCTGACCACAATCACAGGTGCATCGGTAAAATTCCGTAATTGCCGCAGAACATCGAGGCCCGACATGTCAGGCAATCCCATATCGAGGAAAATTAAGTCAACGCTATTGTTCCTGAGATGGTCGAGGGCATCACTGCCCAGCTCGAACTCGAAGAAATTGTATTGGGTGGCAGAGATTTCTAGGCAGACACGTATCGAATCGCGCTGATTCGGATCGTCATCGCAAATAACTATTTCCATAGAGATCCCTTCCACCCGTCCACATCATTGTTGAACATATTTGCAAAAGATATCAGCTTCAGGGACTGCGCTGCCAAGTTCCGGTTGCTATACGGAGTGTTTGGAGCAGTAATATGTCCAATCACGACGCCCGTAGCAATGTACCCAAGTTGTCGAATCCGTACTGTTAGTGTTGCACCTCAGTGCCCTGGTTACAGAATTCTTTTTTCAGTTTCATCAATTCAGGATTAAACAATGAAAGCTATCGATATCCACGTTCACATCCCTCGGATGCCCGGAATCCCTGAATTCGGAATTGAACCCGGGCTGCGCCGGATGTTCCGCATGAAAGATGAGCCTGATGATGTAGCGAAAATGGTTGAGACGTATCGCGCTATCGATACGATGGCTGTGATCTTCTCAGTAGATGCCGAGACCGAAACAGGTGACCTGCCGGATCCTAACGACTACGTGGCTGAGACGGTCGCCGCTCACCCTGATGTGCTTTTAGGATTTGCGACCGTCGACCCCAGGAAGGGCGAGGCGGCGGTTGTCGAGCTTGAGCGTGCAGTGACGGTTCTAGGGCTTAGAGGTCTAAAACTGCACCCGATTCATCAGGCATTCTTTCCAGATGATGCGCAGTTCACCCCACTATTTTCTAAAGCCGAAGAATTGGGCATACCTGTGTTAATGCATTCGGGTTACGCCGCAGCTGGTGCGAATACTCCCGGTGGTGGTGGATTTGAGCTGGCATATGCTCGCCCCATCCCACATGTCGACTCGCTAGCAGCAAGGCATCCAAGCCTGACAATTATCATGGCCCACCCTGCGTGGCCGTGGATTCAGGAACAAATCGCAGTTGCTCTGCACAAGCCAAACGTGTTCATAGATCTTTCAGGTTGGGCTCCTAAATATATTCCGAAGGAGTTGATTGCCGAAGCTGGTGGGCGCCTCAGGAAACAAGTATTGTTCGGGTCAGACTACCCGTATATCTCCCCCGCCACTTGGATGGAGCAATTTCAAGAGCTTGAGATTCGTGACGAAGCGCGTCCGCTGATTTTGCATGACAACGCTGCCGGAATTCTTGGACTGTAGGTGTAGTGTCCTTATTCCCTAGTAGAGCCGGAGCGAGAGGGTTCGTGCGATTCTTTGACGCTATTCATCCGTTACCGGATAAACCTCTATGTGCCATCAAGTTGCAGTAGGGGGGTTCTCGCGAGTCGTCAAAACTGTTACGGTCAGTGACTAAGCCGTATGTCCTTTAACGAAATGTGCCCCTCCGGAGGCGTAATTGGAGGGGCACATGGGCTCGCAGCGGAGACTGTGCCAGATACTTCAGAGCCCACGAAGTAATCTGGCGTCGTGAGGTTTGTGTGTCCGCACAAACCTCAGCGTTTTCATTAGGTTGTCTCTACGCGATATTAAGTTTTATGTGCCTATTGGCACAGCGACTTGGATATCTCGTGCCTACCAAATGGTCGACACAACAGGTCGCTTCTGTGTCTCTATACGGGAACTCTGCTGGATGAGTACTGCTGAGGAACAGCCTGCCTTCCCGCCATGCCTCCGTTAAGGTTTGCTAGTGCTGATTTGAGTCGACTATCAAGAATTCGAAGACTACTGATTAGTTTCAATCGGCGGTACTCGGGAATAGCCTGAAGCTGCATTGCGTCTAGTTCCCCGGCAATTTTCAGTACAGCATTTTCTATTAGTGCTGTATCGACTTCAATTGGAATTGCCGGCTGAATTACCGGGGCAGCTTCTGGCTCGCGCTCGGGTGCTCGCTTACCATTCACGACTTCTTCGATGATGTCTTCAATCGATAGCGTTGCCGATGTTTTTGCGCGACCTACGATTCTCTCGACATGGACACTTGAGAGTCGTCCATCTATGAACGGTTGGGCAATTTCGCGCTGCCGCACGTGATCTTCAATATCGGCTATTGATCGCGCTTCTTTGAAGGTTAGTTCACCACTATTTACCATCTCGCCAAGCGCAGGGTCGAGCGTGCGAATTAGACTTTCGTAATGATGAATTGTTCCGGGCGTAATTCCGGTCCTGCGAGCCAACTCTTGCTGGGTAACTTCGTGATTGTCGCGATACTCCATGAATGCTCGTCCGAGATCCATTGCTGGGACAAGTGAGGAATGGTACTGCTCGGCCAAGGAGAACTCCCAACGCTCCTGTGGACTGACCTCTGCTTTGACGGTGCATTCCACCAAAACTTCACCAGCTTCTTTGGCTGCATTAAGCTTTCGCCCGCCCGCCAAAAGCACGTATCCGTTGACCGTGGATAGAACTACAGGATCGCGCTTCGATCGTACAGATCGTGTATTTTCACGACGACCGTTGGGCTTCTTAGAACTAGGCATATCGGGGTCTGGGAAGATCTGGTCTATGGGAATCTTCAACTTGCTTTTCCTCACATATTCCTGAAGCTAATCAGGATTCGAATTTACAAACCTGTGGAATCGGAATGAGCAGAGCGGACTGAACTAACTGTGTATGGCATTCCAAATCGATGAATGTATTCTCTACATTCCAAGAAGTAGTTTCACAAACTGTCCCCTCGGGGAAATTTGCATTCCAAATGACATTTGACTTTGGAATTGTTGGGAGATACTGTGAGCTGAGCATCAACTTGGAATGATAGTTTCCCAGATCAAATGACCCTTCAATCACAATCAATGACTGTTCCCCCATATGTCCCTTACCGAACATTCCAAACATTTTTGGAATTTCTCCTAGACGAGGGCATTCCAGGACGCATAGATAAAACCGTTTGGGGTCCTAGATTTTCAGGTAGCTCTGGAACTCAACTCATGACGGCATTGAAAGTGTTGACCCTCGTGGATTCGGAAGGGCACCCTTCGGACGAATTGGAAGATTTAGTTCATGCGGAAGGTGATGGTCGACGGGCGTTACTGCAGCGAATTCTTATGCGTTTTTATGTGCCAGTATTCGAGCTAGATTTAGCCCGCGCGAGCAAAGGGCAGTTCCATGAAGCGTTCCGGTCGTTTGGTACAAAAGAGGGCGTACTAACGAAATGTGAAGCATTCTTTATTCGTGCTGCCCAGGCAGCAGGTATCGAACTGTCGAAACGAATTCTTGTTGGTAGGCACGGATCTAGAAAAGGGCGTTCCGTACCCGCTCCTGTGCGACAAAGAGCTACGGCTGCAGCTACGGCTGCACCAGAGTTAATGGTGCCCAACGTCCTCGTAGATGCCGTTGGGCAGGCGGGGTCAGTTAAGCTTGAATTGGCCGATAGAATCCTCGCCAAATATCCAGACTTCGATCCCGCGTGGGATCCGTCAGTGCAGGCAAAGTGGCTGGAGGGAATGACCAGGCTCTACGAGGGGCTTTCCGTCAGCCAAGCGGAACGCGATAGCGGTCTCGGAGAGGCGTAATTTAGTCAGGTCACCAGCGAATTATTTGACGTTAAAGAGTCTCAGGATAGATTCGATACTCGACGATGTTTAGCGTCCGTCCATCTGGCGTAAGTCGGTCGTACTCGTCTTCGATTTCACCCCCCAAGAGTTTCGGGAATTCGTCGACTTGACGTGTTCGCTCGGTCGACCGGATACCTTAAGTAATCGCACTCGATTTCAATCGCCACCCAATTGCACAATGCCTCAATAGCTTCAAGTCCGAGCGCCTGCCGGTGAAAACTTTTGGCGATCCATACGCCTAACTCTGGCGTGGGTGAGTGGAGGTCGTTTAGCCCGACGCATCCAACAAAATTGTCAGTATTGCCTTTATCTGCGGCGATCATCTGAAGATTGGTATTGTTGCTGAGTCCTTCTATGGCACCTGCAATAAAGGGTGCGATGTCCATACGTGACCGCGCCGGAGGCGGATACATATAGCGGGTAATCTGTTCATTAAATTCGCGGGCGATTGGCTCAAGATCGATCAGATCAATCGGGCGCAGCAATAATCGTTCAGTAATTATCTTTACGTCAAGAAGCTTGATATCTCGACGTAGCGGCATCGCTAAGCTGGCTCGACAAGAGTTAGGCGCTCTGCTGCTGCAGTGCTACCCAGACGAACTACACTCATTGCGGACTCACGAGCCTTTTTCTTGCTCGGTGCCACCGACTGGAACAAGGCTTCAGTCTCTGGATGGCATGTGAGGAAAATGACCTGGAATCGTTTAGAAAGATCCATGATGACCTTGCAGGCAGCCTTGGCGCGTTCTGGATCGAAGTTCACAAGAATGTCGTCAAGCACGACGGGCATTGGCTCGGCGTTTTTGGCGTACTCCTCTATCAGCGCAAATCGCATAGCTAGGAATAGCTGTTCGGCGGTACCACGGCTTAGTTCGTTTGCTCGCTTGGTGTGAGCTTCGCCCTCGACCACTTCGAGATCTTGTTCTTTTTCGCCGATGACGGCACGAACACTGGTATAGCGACCGAGTGTGAGGTCAGATAGATATTTGGAAGCGGACTGCATGAGTGCCGGCTGGCGTTCCTGCTGGAACTCTTCACGAGTACGTTCAAATATGTCTCGAGCAATCGTCAGAACTGCCCAGCGTTGCGCATCACCATTAAGCTTCTCTTCGAGCATATTGATCTTGGAGTGAAGCTCCAGAGCCTGTCCAGATTTTTCAAACTCAACCTGCTGTCTACGGAGGTTGCCTTGTTCTTCAAATAGGCCATCCACAACTGATCGAAGGCGCTTCTCTTCATCTTCAAGATGTTGAAGACGGGCGACAGCTTCCTCGTGTGGAGTCGATGTTAGATCATCTCGATATGATTGCCCTTCTTCGTTGCTCAGAAGAGGAGCATTCTCAAGTAATTCCAACAATTTTCGCTCAAGGTCGCGTCGTTTTTGAATCTGAATAGCTAATGCTTTGAACTCTTCGTGATCGTATGTTTCGCCCTTTTCGAGCAATGATCCTATCTTGCTATCGAGCTCTGACATCCGATCATCAAGTGCCTGGAATTCAACTGTCCAAATATCTATTTCGACTGAAATCTGGTTTTGGCGTTCGACCGCTCGATCGTGTGCCAGAAGTCGCTTAGCGAGATCTTCAAGCGCTTGAGTGCCTTGCTGTGCTGGCGCTTCAGGTAAACCACCCGCCTCGAGGATTTCAGACAAACGGAAATCGATCTCGCCCGCGGTATCGGACATCTGTGAGACCCGCATGCGTAGGCTTGCCGTCGTCCGCTGTTGACTCTTAAGGGTACGAATGCTGGCCATTACGTTGGCGGCCTGCGACGGATCAAGGTCGATTCGTAGTTCAGATCGTTCCAGTAGCAATTGCCACCGGTTCTGCACATCGGCGAGGGTGTTTGCGCTGAGTGCGAGTGCGCTATGTGCCTCCGTTAACCGAGTGTCGATCGTCGCAAGTCGTGCTGCTGCAATTTCAAATTCTCTTGATACGGATTCGAACCTCCGACGAAGATCTAATGCCCGATCTAGTTCGCCAGCCTTTTCCTCTACATCGCGAATAGATGGTGTGCCACTAACGCCGAATTCTTTACCGATCTCTGAAATTTCATTTGTGACGGCGTCAAGTCGTTCCTGAATTTCTTCGACTTGTGCGTTCGCTACATCTTTCGCTTCGCTGATGGCCGGCTTACGAATCGTTATTTTGAATCCACCAGCAGCCTTTGCGCGAGATATGAGCATGAATCCGGCGACAACTCCTAACAGGCCAGCTAGGCCGCCTGAGAGTTCGGCGTTCATATAGCTCCATGCCATCGACGCGATTCCGACTAAGATGACGGTGATCGGCAACAGGATCGATCCGACGAATCCACCGATGTCTTCGGTCTCGGTTTGCGACAGCACCTCGGAGAGGAAGTTCTGGCCCTCATTCATTTCAGATCGAATTGACCCGGCGTCCGCTATAGCAGATCGAAGTCTTGATAGTCGATCACGTCTCTTTTCGAGATTGGCCGATATTTCTTTGGGAACATCAGCTAGGGCATCACGTGCACCTGCGAGTTTAAGGGCTTCGTCTGCCATCGTTTCGCGGTCTTCAGTGCGAGACTGAACAGTGAGCTCAGTTTCTTGATATTTACGACGAGCAGTCGTTAGTTCGCGACCTGCGGATTCTAGATTCGCCTGAAGATCCAACGGAGTTTCGAACTTACTGATAGCTGCTTCGCTCCAACCGAGCACGGCTAGATCACGGTCAAGTTGAGCCTGTTCTTTTTCAAGTTCTCGCTCTATTACAGGAAGATCGGTTACTGCCTTCGTGTAATAGGCAGTCTCCATGAGCAGTTTGCGGATATCGTCACCGTGTTCGATGAATGCTTCGACAACTCCGACTGATTCAGATTCTGTCCTACGTTCTTTTTGACGTAACTCCCCTTCGTTCATCTGGGATTGAAGGATTGTCTTTTGTTCTACCAGATTGTCGAGCTGTTGAAGTCCGTCTTCTGGAATCGTGTCGTTGTCGGGAAGTTCGGAAATCTGCCGCTCTATCTCGGTCTTTCGCTCCCACGGACTCCTGAGAGACACAAATTTTTTCTGGCGCTCGATGCCGGATCGCATCTCCTCGAGTTCAGTAGTTTGAGAGTCGATTCTTTCTACCAACTGCTCGAGATTATTGGCCAGTTCGGCGTATTGATCGCTGTCACGTCGCGTCTCTTCGAGCTTGGCTCTAAGTTCAGCGAGCTCCTTCTCATGTGTTCTTATACGTCCTGAGCGAGGGCCTCGCAATTTACGAAGTTCACCATCAAGTTCACTACGTGCCTCTGTGAGAGATACATTCGCTAGACCGAGCCCAACAGAGTAAATTTTGTCGCGTATCTCATCAGAGTTCAGCGATGATATGACTTGAAGTTCGCTCAGCGAAATTGAGAATACATTCGTGTAAAGCTCACTATCTATTCCGCCGAGTAACGTCCGAAGTAGATCGTTACTTCCTGATGCGTCACCCGTAATGGAGACTTCACCCCGCTGTTTGCCATCTCGTCGATGAATGTTGAAATTGGCGTCAGCCGAAGTTACGAGCGAAACGGATCCTGATCCAGCTTCAGACTTGAAGTGGTTGTAGAGGAACAACTCTTTTAACGAAGCACGATCAGCTTTAGTGACATAGCCAAACAGGGTCGAGCGTATGAACGCTCGGATTGCAGATTTACCAGCTTCGTTTGGTCCGTGCAGCAACGTGAGCTGGTTGGACATATCACGAAATTCGTGATCGGAAAATGGCCCGAAATTTTCTATGTTGATGCCTGTTAGTCGCAAGCTATTTCCCTTGCTCCAACAGTTCAGCTAAGTACCATCTAGCTTCTTCTGCCCAAGCCGAAACTTGTTCCTCACTTGGCTTATCTAGCCCGTGACGTCGACCTGAGTAAACGTCTGAGACTGCTTCGGTCAGTCGATTGATTTCATCTGCCTCAATAGACGAAAGCAGAGCACGTTTTAGGGTGGCTCCGAGGAAATCATCTTGTTTGGCTCGAGATTCGATATCGATCGCCGGTCGTGTTGAGTCGACAATTCGTTCGACCCATACCCATGGCGATCCGCCACCGCTCCATGTACCACGAACAGCGTCTAGTAGGTCTTCAACAGCACCACCGGCTGCAAGTTGCTCGTGAAGTGATCCGCGGCCTACGAGATTTAGACGACAAACCACATCTCGATCCTCAGCTTGAGCACTTAGATTGTCGGTCGCCTGTCGAATGGCTGAATCGAGACTGTCGATTGTCTCGATATTCGAAATATCAACCTCACTTCGTTCCCAGCGAACCACGTCGAGAGCGACGAATTCGCTTCGGGAGGCCCCAGAAGGATCGACATCGACTACAAGTGCGCCACGCGCACCAACTTCGTTTGGGTGTCGTCCTTGGATGTTGCCTGGGTAGGCAATTACAGGTGCAGCTCGCTTGAGTGTCTGGCGCGTATGAACGTGACCGAGAGCCCAGTAGTCGATTCCGGCCTCTGAAAGGTCTTCGACAGTGCAAGGAGCGTAGTTCGGGTGCGCACTGTTAGCTCCGACGTTGGCGTGCAGAAGTCCGATTGCGAATATATTGCTGGATTCAGGTGGGCTGAATCGGATAGCGAGATTGTCGGTGACTTCTCGGGTTGGGTAGCTCATACCCTGAACGGCTGCGACCACCTCACCGTTCTTTTCAAAATTCTTCCATTCAGGAGTTACCCCGAAGATGTGAACGCCTTCTGGCCATGAAATCGAAGACTGCCATCCGTCGAGTGGATCGTGATTTCCATGGACGACAAAAGATTGGATACCGGCTGCTGCTAGTCTGGAAATGCCATCGCGGAAGCGTAATTGAGCCCGAACTGAGCGGTCGGCACCATCATAAACATCACCAGCGATTACAAGGAAGTCGGCTTTCTGGTTAATGCAAAGATTGACCAGATTCTGAAAGGCTTCATAAGTTGCCTCTCGAAGACGGGTCGCTACTCGATTATCGGCGTCACCGATACCCGCAAAGGGTGAATCGATGTGAAGGTCTGCCGCGTGTACAAAGCGGAAAGATTCCATATCGTTGCGCTAACTCACTGATAGGCCGGTTTCGTGCATTTGGGTGGTACTCGGCGGGTTCGACTTCCCGCAGAATGCAAGATCAGCCTGTCACTTCCGTCAGTTTAGCTTAGTTGGTGGTAATGGTAGGAGAGGGCTGTCACCTACAAGTTACGTGGGGGACAGCACGCGAGTACAGAACCGTTCGTAACGTAGTTGGGTGTGTTGCTAGGCTTTGATACCGATGTATATACCTCGACCAGTTAGTCCTCCTTCGAGGTGTTCTATCAGCAAACCGGCCTTTTTGAACGCATTTAAGTACTCGTCGTGGGTGAACCAGCCCATTTCGTGGGTTTCAGTAACTTCGCTTATGCTGTTCGAATCGCCGATCAGGAATTCGAGAACGAGTCGCCCACGCTCGACTGGTTCGCTGATCATCATTCGCGTGACTACGAATTCGTCAGTTTTGTAGGTTTCGGAGTCGATATTCCCAACTAACCACGCTTCAGGGGATATCCACGGCTCGACGAGGGGCATGCCACCGGGTTGAAGGTGTGAAGCCATGTTGGCGATGGCTTGTTCCATGCGCTCGATCGTTTTTGTGTAGCCAATTGAAGAAAATAGACAGAGAACGGCGTCGAACTTTGTGTTGAGGTTGAACTCGCACATATCGCCGTTGTGCAGTGGTACATCAGGAATTCGATCTTTGGCGATTGCGAGCATTTCAGTGTCGAGATCGACACCAGTGCAGTCGAATTGCTTGCTCAGATGTTTAAGGTGCTTACCAGTTCCGCAGGCCACATCGAGCAAGGTTTTGGAGCTTTCGACCCGTTGCCTAACCATCGAAGTGATGAGTTCGCTTTCAGATTCATAGTCTTTGTACGAATAGACAGCATCATATTGCTTTGCAGTTTTGGTGAACAAAACTGAAATTAGCCTACGAATAGATCGAGAACGTTCCCGAAGCCAGAACCATCGAGTCGATAGAGCTCAGTAAATCCACACTTAGTGCAGGATACGGTCTGGTATTTCTGGTTTTGCAAGTTGAATAATCTGCTTATTCCCGATCCAGTTGTCCTGATCTCGCCAGGTTTGAAAGTCGTCGCATGACATTATTCACACGAGTAAGATCGTTGTTGCATGAAGGTCCCCGAAATCGTTAAAACAGATGCTGATTTTGAGTGTGTAAGCCTAACAAAAAAAGGGTCGCATCTTTCAATGCGACCCTTTTTGAATTGCTAAGTAAAGCAAAGGCTAGAAGCCCATGTCTCCACCGCCGCCACCCATTGGCGGCATAGCTGGCATTGGTTCTGCCTTTTCGCTGATAAGAGCCTCAGTTGTGAGGATCATTCCAGCTACGGAAACAGCGTTTTCAACTGCTGCACGAGTGACCTTGGCCGGGTCTACGATACCCATCTTCAACATGTCACCGTATTCACCCTTGTGAGCATCGAATCCGAAATTCTTGTCGGCATTTTCGACAACCTTGCTCAAAATTACCGCACCTTCGTAGCCAGAGTTGGCTGCGATGACTCGGATTGGAGCGAGGAGCGCACCCTTCAGAACATTGATACCGGTCTGCTCGTCTGCGTTAGTCGACTTGATCTTGGCAAGGACTTCAGAAGCTCGAATGAGAACTGTTCCACCGCCGGGAACGATTCCTTCTTCAACAGCTGCACGA
>JABMNN010000008.1 GCA_013204545.1 Chloroflexota bacterium
ATCCGGAATAGGCGATACAGTCGGGGCGTGGCGCAGTGGTAGCGCACCCGCTTTGGGAGCGGGGGGCCGCAGGTTCGAGTCCTGCCGCCCCGACCAGTTAGAATCCCAACAAAGACCCAGCCAAGTGCTGGGTCTTTGAATTTAACCCAGCCTAAGTTATTGGTTAGCCGTCTGGTCCTTCTCATCGTCGGGACTGAACAAGTGACGAATCAAACTAAAAGGTAAACCAAATGACCCAGTCTCCAGCGGTTGTCAGTAGACGTGGCGGCAAAGGTTTGTACAAAATTTCGGCGGTAGGTTTACGAAAACCCGGAACAAAAAGTAAAACGAAGATGCTCACCGAAGATCTCGAATGTAATCGCCGGTTCTTCGAAGTAAATGACGCCTTGATTAATCCAACTGAGATCTGACATTAATTCGCTGAAGAATGACGGGGAATTCTCACGACAGCAAATCCTCGCCAAGACTGATTCTTAGAAACCAGTCTTCTTCCACTCTAGAGACAACTCTGAACTCGAGCGGTATGCCCAGATTTAGCAAATGCCCGATGTCATCGTGATGGGTAGATCGAATATGTCCGATAACCGTGTCGCCACGCAAGACAACATATGGAGCGGGATATGGAAGTTCAGGATCCTGTTCTAAACGAACCTCGCTGTTACTTTCCACTACCGTTTGGATCTTCAACGGGAGTTCAAATCATTCACTGGCTAGGACCTGGGGTACAAGTGTCGATTCCGGGGCGCGAACAAATGACAGTAGATCGACAATTTCAGATACAGAGGGGGCAAAAAGTTCTCTCCAGACGCCGATGTCGAGTTCAACCAGCCAAGACCGGAGATCAGAGGTTATGAATGTCCCAGATTCGTCGATAGCTTCGGAGTACTTTGCTGAAATGACATTTGCGAGCCTACGAGAACGAATACCACCAAGCATCAGGTCAAGGGCATTTTCATCACCCACGCCGAAGTGAATTAATCCGGGGATTGTGAGAGGAATTAGGTCAGTATTGCCGTTGGTCTCGAGGATTTTATTTGCCCAGTCGATAGCTGTTCCGACCGCCCATGGCAGATGGTGTTCTAACACTGTTGAGATGAATGTCGTGAGCTGCCGCTCGCGGGAATCCTCGGCTGTGACACCGGTGAGAAATTCATCTGATAGTTCTTGGATCTCTGCGCCTGAGACCCATTTTTCTAAGATGGCCAGCATGTCGATATCCAAGATCGAGGTTGCGGAGGCACCAACTCTCGGCTTGAATCCCTTCCAAGGCGTATCCATAATCGAGATGTACTGGTCAAACCTGCCAGCCCCTACAGCAAGTTTCAACGCATCGCGTGTTGTTGTAGGCGGACTAGCCGACCATGCCTTAGAAAGTTCTTGTGCGATTGATTCTACTGAGGCCGCCGAGTGAATTGGCAAGCCTGACTGCGCCCACTTCGTTCTTTGTTCAGGCGGCTTTGAAGCGTAATTACGCAATGTTTCGGTGGTAACCATACGGATTCCAGCACGTGTGTCATCGGAAAGATTTCTCCAGGCAAACGTGTCTTGTATTGCCTCAATTAGCGAATCTTCAGTGACTGAGCCACGTATTTCTTCGAGGGCGTAAGCGAGGAACCATACGTAGCTGATGAACCCGCTTGGAATCGCATCTCGAACTGATAAAACAGCGTCCTCGGCCGCTCGAATCGATTGATCAAACGCTTCCACAAGCTCAAGCGCAAGCTTTCCAGTGAATACGGAGTGAAGCATCAGATCTTCCTCCGATGGATCGAACGCAGACATCATTTCTGTATTGAAACGGGCATGCTTGGCCAATATGAGCCAGCCTTCGGTTTCACGACCGGCTCTCCCGGCTCTTCCAATCGTGTTAAGAAGCCGTGGGGCGTCAATTATTTCCACAGCCTGGTCGCCATATCCAACCTCGGTTTCTGCAATTAGCACGGATTTGAATGGCAGGTTCACACCTTCGGAGAGTGTGCTGGTAGCAACTAGGCAGCGAATCTCCCCGCGCCTCACCGCTTCTTCGATCTCGATCTTGATGTCAATGGACAATGTGGAGTGATGGTAAGCAACACCCTTTTCCAAATATTGGGCTAATAGATGAGTACCTCCCATTCTTGCGCGGACAAGACCGATCAGTGAAGCAGGACCAGGTTCCGAATCGTCAAATTCGCTAGCAATTTCACCAGCAAGACTTTCCGCTCGGAGTCGAGTGGCAACGACTACAAGAATTGGACCACCAACGGTAACGTGACTGATCAACTGGAGCAATTGATGATTCAGCGAAGTGCTTTCAGAGTCGCGAGTAAACCCGCCTGTTCGTTTCTGTCTCCTGACATAAACGCCAACCGGATCACTGAATCGTCTCGTTACCCAATCGCTTCCTTCTACCGGAGTCTTCAGTCGAACAAACCCAAAAATATTGAACCGTTCTCGAGGAAGGCGAGTTCCAATTTGCTCAATTCTTTCTCGATCACTGAAATCAATTTCGGTCGAAAAAAGAACGTGAAGACGCCGTGGTGCGCGCCAATCGCTGTGTTGTGAAAAACCGTCTCCATCACCGCCCAACCATGCCGTCACGTGAGCTTGATCACCTAATGCCGCTGACAATAAGATCATTCGGTGGTGCGTGGTTTTGGTGATGTGATGGATGAACGATATTGTTTCTTCGAGCCGCCAACCTCTGGAGTGGTCTCCCATCAAGTGCGCTTCATCGAAGACGAACATTCCAAACTCAGAAAGCAAGCCGGCAGGATCGCTTCTCAACCTGGCTGATAGCTTCTCAGGGGTCATGACTGATACGCGTACTGTCGGCGGTTTAGACTGGGTGAATCCAAGCAGGCCTTCATAATTTAACTCGTGCCCCAGAGTTCGCAATCTTTTCTGCAATCCTGACGCCAGTTCCCTTCCGAGACTGTGAGTCGGAGCAACCACACAAACATCAGAGTCGGTCGCAACAAGATGAGAAGTCACAAACAGTTGAGCTAGCAAACTCTTTCCGGAACTCGTAGGAAAGGATAGGACTAGACGCTTAATAGATGAGTCAAGAGGTGAGACGCCGGATTGATTAGGTTCGAGAAATGCCAGTTGGGGTGGCCATAGTTGTAATACTGGAGGGTCCCCTAAAGTCATAGCTCTTGCAGAATTTACTAAATTAGGCGGCATCACTGACCAAACGGAAGATTTTCCAAGGTCTTCGCAAAGTCCAAGTAAATTCGCCGCAACCCACCTGGAATCGACATCGGTCGCTGCGAACGGCGAATCAATAGACCGTGTGAACGACTCCATGGCTTCTTCGAGCAATACGGATTGACCGTGAGTTAGATAATTGATTAGTTTCCATGAACCCTGAACTACGCCTTTCACAGCAGCGAATGGAGAGGTCTCTAGCTCCCCAAGGTCGGAAGCGAGGATATCTAGAAACTCGATTCTGCTACGGAGTAAAAAGTACGCTTCTTTACGATTAAGCTCGAGGATCCGGATGCCAATTTCGAGCGAGACTAAGCCGGGGTCAGATCGGGCGTTAATCTCATATGAAGGTGGCATCGAGCGGGCAATGGCCGCTGCATTGGGAGTCAGCTCTCCACCCAAATATCCGATTTGCGCAGCGAATATATACCGGAATCTCTCATTAGTGGATAAAGATTCGCTCTGGAGTGCTAAATCAAATATGTGAGCGGAGACTTGATGCGCTCTGCGCTGTCGGGGCAGGTCATAGATTTGAAGGTCTCGTCGAGCCGTGGCGACGGATTGTAAGTACCAAGCCGTTTCTAGCAGAGTGGGGTCGAACTCAGATTGGTGGGTGAACAGGCCAATCTCGGCGTCGGAGAGCAATTTTTGAAGTTCTTCTGGCGACGGCAATCGGTCAGGGGTGCCTAGTGCCTCGGATAGTTTGCGTATGTCCAGGGCGTCTTTCACAACCCGCAACCCTTCCAAAGATGCTCGCGTACTTCGTCAGCGAATAATTCAAATGTATCGATCGTGTTCAGTTGACCATGATGATTTCCTGACTCAAGATCGATCTCAGACGCCATGTCACTGAAAGGGTTGTTGGTTCCTGCGTGGAGAGAAGTCGAGACGGTGATGCCAGCTCCAGCAGATGGATCTTTATTCACCCAAAGCTCGACAAGCTTCGCATAGAAGACGGCGATATCCGTTGGGATCGACATTCGTTGAGCGGCGATACTCCATCTGGCAAGGTAACTCGCTCCACGCTCCCGGATTTGCTTACTCGCCTTGTTCACAATGCTCTTTGAAGATGACGTATCGCTGTGATACTTAGACTCCCAGAGACGGAAACACAACGAGCCATTGACGCGATGGAATGCGAGGCCGTCACCGCCAGGATCTATTGCTGAATAATCATGGCCTTCATAATGCTCAGGCAACCCAATACCAAAATCAACTTTATGTACAAGTTCGGTGAATAGCTGCTCCGCGACGAAACCGCGAAATTGTTCATCAGGTTTAGGTTTGATTCGCGTCCCGATATCTACCAACAACAAGACATCGAACATCGTCGATTGAGCCACAGTAATATTTGAGCTATTTCCACCGTCGTGTAAATCGCTCCATGCACGATGGAATACGGCGTACATCCCCAGTCGTCGTTCTGCGATATTGAGAGCCATGATTTCGGCAGCCTCACGCACGCTTGCATGTTTCATATCAACGTAAAGACATAGAACTTCGTCCTCGCTCTTCAATTTGACCTGAACGAGATCAATGATTGACTTTGTACTAGATGTCACTGGGGTAGTTTCGTTTTCTCAAGTCAGAACGATGTGGGGCAACGTGGCGGCAGTTGTCAAGATCAGTGAGGCAAAACTAGAAGGCCGCCACCATTCACGTTCGCCGCGGCAGACGAGGCATAATGTATCCCAATAAATCACTCGCGCGTATGTGGTTTCCTCGATTATTTGGCCGCTTTTGTCGCGAGTCCGCAGGAATCCGCCGATGATTTAAGATGCAGCTGTGAGAATCGTTCCATCCTGATTGATCGCACGGACGATTTCAGCTTTGAAGCCAAAGTTGAATCCCATTCACAATGTCTTGCTACTCGGTGCGAATAGCGGAGTCGAGTAGTCAGTGATTTCACAGCGAATTTACGGCATCCAATCTCACGGTACATGCGTGGCTCAGATTGTTAGAGCAGCAAACTTACTATCGATTGTCTGTTGAATGAAAATAGCCCTGTCCGCTCAGAGAATTTGAGTGAACAGGGCTATTTTTTGTGTTCTTGGTGGAGACGGGGGAGAGTCGAACTCGCCGGTGAACACGAAAATTAATCATCGACCTATCAAGCAACGGTATTGTCCATTGCTGGGCTTCGCCAAATTCGAGTCAGCGAGTCGTTTTTGCACCGCATTCGACGAACTTCGAAATTATCTAATAGTTCGATCAGCGGGTGGCGAGCATGTTCCAGTGGACGTTCGAAGGAAGATCTTTACAAACAAATAATCGACTCTAATGACCGAATTGTTA
>JABMNN010000080.1 GCA_013204545.1 Chloroflexota bacterium
AACGTCGTGGAATTGCTGGCCGTTCCTGGTATCTGGACGAGACGTATATCAAGGTAAGCGGCAAATGGCGTTACCTCTACAGAGCCATAGATCGAGAAGGAAACCTGCTCGATTCGATGCTGAGTGAGCACCGAGACAAACATGCAGCTCGACGTTTCTTGCGTCGTCTACTCGATAGTGCAGGGCGGGGGCCACTTCGGATGACGACTGATAAACATCCTGCCGATACGAAAGCAATTCGTTGGATCGTAGGTAGCAAAGTATTACATCGACACAATCAATATTTGAACAATCGAATGGAGCAGAATCATCGAGGAATCAAGCAGCGTTACTATCCAATGCTTGGGTTCAAACAGTTCGAGTCAGCTAGTCGTTTCTGCACGGCTTTCGATGAATTACGTAACTATCTAAGAGTCCAGTTCTCGGGTAGTGAGCATGTTCCAGCGGAAGTTCGACGGAAGATCTTCACCAGCAAGTGGTCGACTCTAATGAGCGAATTGTCGGCTTAAATACAGAGGTTGATTATGTATTTAGGTCGTCCAGATTTTGTTGTGACTGCTGAGATCTGACAGAGCCATTTCAGCTCTCCCCAATTGTTGCGATTTATGGATGTAATCAATTTGGGGTACGGCTCCCTGCCGAAGGGTTTACACTTCCTGCTGGTTTGGAGCCATTATTGCAGTGACGATCGATTCATACATAAATGAAAATACGGCGATAGTCCTTCATGCAGTGCCTGATGCGGTGCTTGTGATTGACGGCAATGGCGCGATCCGATTTCTGAACAAAAATGCGGAAGCTCTGACCGGTTATTCGAGGGATGAACTATCTGGCCTAACCGTAGAAAAACTGGTTCCAGCATCAAGGCGTGGAACACATAAAAGGCGCCGTGCTCAATACCATCTCGCTCCCACTCAACGCGAGATGTATTCCCGCGGAGATTTATGGCTTCAGAAGAAAGACTCCACGCTTGTCCCCGTTGCGATTGACCTAAGTCTTCTTGCTGATAGTGAACAAGGAGCTGTGCTCTGCACTATTCGAGATGTTAGTGATCAGGAACGACGATCCAAGGGAGACATCCTTCTTTCTGAAATAAGTTCACTCATTGGCAAAGAACATGAAATCGAAAAAGTCTACGACATGTTGGCCGATTCTCTACCGATCTTGTTCCAATTTGATCGGTTGGTAATCACGTTGAAAATAGCTGGTACCGACCAGCTAGAGCGAGTGTTCGTCAGCGGATTAACTAGTCCTGACAGTGGCGTTAAGACGAGAATACCCGCACCTGAAGTTATGTCGATTTCACCGGGACCCTTACCAGAAACCTCACTGGCTGGATCTCAGGAATTGATCACAGCGAACGGAAGGCAACTCGGAAGTATGGGGCTCAAGTCATGGGTGGAAGTCCCTCTTGGAGACCCGGACGCTCCTTCAGGCTATTTGAGTTTGCGAAGTTTGATGGCCGACTGCTATAGCGAGGCGGACGTGCATTTGCTTGAACGAGTTGCCACTCTCATATCACCTTCGTTCGAACTAGCTCGGTTGTATGCCCAGTCTCGCCGAGAAGTCAATGAGCGAACTGTCATGGCTGAAGTATCTAGGATCATCACGTCGAGCACTGATATTCAACGGGTCTATGCAGAAGTAGCCGACCAGATTCGGAAACTAATCCCGTTCGATCGAATTGTCGTGTCGACCGTGGATCGAGAAAAGAATATTGCGACGGACCGATACGTTGCAGGTCTACAGATGGAGGGCGGTGAAGTCGGTGACACGTACGAGTTGAGTACATCTCTTACCGGCCTATTCCTCAATGAATCAGAACCCCGTGCGTTGACTGTCGCGGAGGTCACCGCGCAATATCCGGGCGTGGCATCTCGTTTAGGAGCTGGTCTGAAGTCAGTATTAACGGCGCCGATCATATGGAGTGACGAAACCATTGGACTGCTAATCCTTCGCTCGAGGCAAGATCAGGCCTATAGCGAAGTTGAGTCGGCTCTGGCAATGAAGATCGCCAATCAAATATCCGGCGCTGTGGCCAATGCTGAGTTGTATGCTGGGCTCGAACGCGAGAAGGAGGTCGCAGAGATACTGGCCGAAATATCTCGAGCTATCACGTCATCTCCCGACATCGCCCAGACGCTCACGGAAGTCGTTCATCAAATCCGACGCTTGATGCCTGTGGATCGGCTGGTTATTTCTGATGTTGACGAAAAAGCGAAAACTTACAAGTTACGATGGAGTTGGGGTGGTAAAGACGGGCGGCTTCAGTCTGGGCCTCAACGGTTGGAAGGCACCGGCACGGAACGAGTGTTTCTGAGCAGGTCGGCGGCTCTGATTAACGAAGAGGACGTAGCAGACATAGCGTCGTTTACAAATCCAGACGGGCCTGATCTCAATCAAGACATGAAATCTTGGATTGCGGTCCCTCTTTTCGTGAATGGAGCAGGAATTGGAGTATTGCATATTCGGACACGTAAGCGAAAAGCCTACGGTGATCGAGAGGTCAGAATAGCGGAGAATATCGCAGCTCAAATGGCAGGTGCGCTGTCAGTTTCTCGTGCCCATGAATTGAGCCTCATATCTGAACAGTCTCGAATTATTGCGGAAGCAGAAAAACGAGAGCTAGAAGCAGTTGAAGAACAGAGGGACTATTTTCTTTCGACGATCTCCCATGAACTTAAAACTCCCCTGACAAGCCTGATTGCGTTCGCTGATTTTCTCGCAAGAGACAGGGAATCGAATCTTTCTGATCGACAGATGCAACAGATCCATGTGATGCAACGGAGCGCACGCCGCCTCGACGTTCTTGTGAATGATCTGCTCGATATTTCCCGGATTGATGCAGGAACTATCGTGCTTGAAGTCCGAGAATTTGACCTTCAAATTTTGTTGACTGAAATCATCGATGAATTTCAACCTGTTTTCCGAGAGAAACAACAGACGCTCAAGTTGTCTTTCGCTCCTAAAGGCGTGCAAATCTGTGGAGATCGCAATCGTATCGCCCAAGTAATCAGTAATCTGCTCAGTAACGCATCCAAGTACTCCTATGAACGCTCAGAGATCAGTCTGGATGTGGAAAGGGAGCTAGGTATTCTCGCTATTACGGTTAGCGATAACGGGATCGGTATTGGTGCTGAAGATCAAATAAAGCTTTTCACACCGTTCTTCCGGGCTGGGGATCCGTTGACACAAGGGGAACCAGGAACTGGTCTCGGGCTTGTGATAGTGAAGCGACTTATTGACCTTCACGGCGGAGAGACTTCAATCACCAGCGAAAAAGGTGTCGGAACACGCGTCCGAGTCACAATTCCGGAATGCGCAGTTGACGTACATTTGGGGTATCACGAAGACACCGTTGAGCATTCTGAATCCCCGTAGCATACGGGCAGTGGGTTCTGTCAGAACTCAGTGTCGGGGCAGAATAACATCGTTCCTCATTTGC
>JABMNN010000081.1 GCA_013204545.1 Chloroflexota bacterium
ATCGGGAACAGCACAAACCTTAAAATAGGTAAAAACCTCACAACTATGATGATTTCAACAGGTGAAAATGATGATTCTCCGAGAGTGGCGATTTTTTAGTGCATAAATGCATTTTTTGTCACTCCGTTTCGCTCGAAATACACGATAGCCCTCATCGTCACGTAAGCCCCTAGTTCCCAACTCAACCGCCTCCAACCTACCCTCGGCACAACACCCGTGCATCCGCCCGCAAACAGTCAAGAGTCACCCGTCGAATCCCCGGAGCATGAAGCAAACGCACATCCGAATCACCTATCCGACCCATCCTCTGCACCCCGCGCTCGATAAACACCGGCTCCATCACATTGAAATCCCGTGGCGTACCCCACTGATGCAACATGTAATGTCGCTCAACATCCTTACCATCAATCACCAGAGTCGCCTTAGTGAAACCCCTCTGCATGTGATAATCGGCACCCGCCAACTCTTCAACATGGTGAAAAGTCGTCACCGACTCGTAATCAACACCGATCAGCAACACGTACCCATCATCTAACTGCGCCAACTTACCGAACGGCGACCTGTCATCACACGGCGAAATAGAAAAAGTGTGCTCCCGAGTCAACTCCTCGGCATCCGCACCAATCGCCGCAACAGAATGCGTCGGATGCAAACTCCGAACCGCCTCTGGGCGTTTGCGAAACGTCTCAGGAATACGACCTGTCCAACAAGCCGAATTTTCTGGATCAAACACCGGCGGGTTATCTGCAGAATGTAGGGCAGTAGCAGTCAGCGTAGGAACAATAACCGTCCCGCTCGGCCCCGCTGCTCCAAGCAACGCATCGATAACTGCATCGGCTCCACCCTCAACATGCCCAAAGCTACTCAGCGAACTGTGCACCAGCACACGGCTCCCCGTCATAAGCCCAAGTTCTTGAAGCCCGGTGCGAATCTCATTAACGCCAACAGTCGCCATAGAAAATTTTTCCTGCGCTAATCACGAAGCGCTGTTTGAACAAGAATCCAATCGACGGGTGATTGTAAGCGATTCAAAATACACACTCACCGGCACCTAAAGCTAAAAACGTTCGCCTAATCGCAGGCGTAAAGCAACGCCCACTCCACGCACTTATGAGGTCGCTAGCGATAGAGATTCGAATTCTGTTCCGGTAGAAATTGGCAGGTGAATCACGATCGCACACCCCGATTCACTCGACTGTGTGTGACTCATCTTGCCTCCGAGCTGCTCAACAAACCCCTTGGCGGTCGCAAGTCGATATCGCTCAATCTCGACATTCTCAGATTCAATAATCTCGCCCGGATCTTCACCCGCGAACGGATCGAATATCATCCGCTCGATTTCAGGAGACAGCCGCCGACCATCGTCCGTGATCGTAATTTTGTAAAATGTTTCGCTGGTATTACCTGTAATAACGATATTGCCATCCTCGCTGGTACTACGGCTCACTGCGCGCAATAACACCGTTTCCAGCACTCGTTGAAGCCTTGCAACATCGGTTACAACAACTGTCTCAGACTTCGTTAAATTCACATCAACTAACCGTGCCCCCAAATGCCCGTGTTCTTCCATTTTGGAGATCGCCGATTTAACCAGTGCCTCAGCGGCAACACGTTGCCGTTGAAGGGTAGTTTCCAACCGTGGATTCGTTGTCAACTCGATCCAATCACCCATTGCAACCGACGTGTCCACCAGTCGACCGACACCACCCTTTATAAGTCGTAGAAGCCGAGTCATCTGTTCTTGGCTCATATCCGCCACATACGTCTTGTCCAAATCATCGCCAAATCCGGATAAGAGAGTCAGTGCCGATCTGATCTCATGCGAAAGAGTCGTGAACACTCGCTGGCCACCAATTTCCGCCCTCCGCTGTGCGCTGACGTCCCTCACCAACACAATTTTGCCAACGACGTCTTGAGGCCGATTCCTCAGAAGTACATTTTTAACCTCGAGATATCTATCACCGACAAGGACTTGCATTGACTGCCCCTCTCGTAAAGCCCTCGAACTTTCCGAAACTTTTTGAGGAGCGATTTCAGTGAAACTTTGCCCCACCAGATTCTTGTCAACCGCATCAAATAATCGGATAGCCGCAGGATTAATCTCAATAATCTTGTCTGATGCACTCAACACAACAACAGCATCGGTCAACTGGTCCGCCAACGCTGCATGGGCAATTGGCGTGAGCTCAAGAAGACCGTAACGAACAAAGGCCACGATCATAATCACAGCCGTTATGAGAAACGAAAACGGTATTGGGTTGAGCGAACTACCCGCTGGTGCAAGCCAGAGAGAATCGACCAAGTTTGCCAGAATCGGCGGTACTGCCGCTCCGAGGATTATTAGCATCGTCTGGTTTTGATTCCGCAGAACTTTAGCTTGTAAAACAACAACCAAAACCGAAGTTACAGCAAGCAACAACGAATATATGTTGATCAAAACACCCAGTGGTTCTTTGACAGTGCTAAGTACAGAAATTCCGTAGGAAGTGGTTCGTAGTTCGGGTTGGCTAAATACCGTTCCGCTCAAACCTGAAATCCAAATCACCGCTATCAATCCCGCCGGAATCAACAACGCCACCAGAATCCACGTTCTGGTTACTCGATTCGATCGTTGGGTCAACAGAAGGCTAGTCGCCAGCAAAGCCACCGGAATAAGCCACTGCATCGTAAGTTCGATGCGGCGCCATTCAAGTTTAGAGTCCAGATCAACGGACCACAGACCAATCCCCATCGCCAATAAACGAAGTGTCGAGAGCCCGAAAATAATGATAATTGCCAGAGCGCCAGGGGCATTGCGACGCCGACAAATCATGCCAATCAAGGCCAACGTCACAGTGGCAGCGACAAAAGGCGAAACAAGCGCAATCGCACCGGGGAGATCAACAGGCATTAAAAGAAGGCTTCCACGCAGCCAGTAGAAAACGACATCGCCACTTGAATCTGTTCCAAATATATATATATATATGTGTCACAGGTATGGCACTGGGTGGCAAGTTACCAGCGCACGCATGATGCTACATAGCGTTGCAAGTACGCACCATAGGTATTTCGACCCATTTAATGAAAACACCCAATCTGCCCGTACTCGCCCAACACAAAGCCGCTGCATCAGCGCATATCTCGCCTAATCGCCGAATCTCAACACCTCCCAATCTTCTCTCACGTCTCAGAAGGCAACAACGAGCGTCGAACCTCATGGTTGCCCACCGGCGTAATCTCCCGCGCTGAACCTAAATCAAAGCCACCCATATCATTCGCCTTAAATCAAAAAGCCCGAAGCCATAAACTTCGAGCTTTTTCTCATACCAGAATCGGATCCTAACTATATTGGAATGTAAGGATCCGACTCCGGGCACACGTTACAGCGCTATTCGGCAGCGCCGCTGGGTAGAGGCCGAACGGCTTTAGCCATTCTCTCAATTGCCACTTCTTCAACTTCTTGTCTGTGTGTCAGTTGCATTCCGCCTGCGAAGACGAACGCTCCTGCCAGTGCAAACATGAAGCCAAGTCCCACAAAGATGCTCCACGACATGAAGTGAGCCATGCCTGCCATGTAGTCCGAGTTCATGCCGTTCAGCAGAGTGCTCGTAAGGCCAAATAGCAACGGACTCCATGCCTGATTTCGTACCGGACCCTCGAGTGGGTGGCTACGGTCAAGATCTGAGAAGTACTTGCCATCTACAGGAACGTCGTATGAACCTGCTGGGAACGACTCACCTTTGTACTCTTTGTCTTCTGTCAGAACCACGGTCTGCGTTCCATGCAGTGTGTGGTAATTGATAATTCCGTACTGAACCATCAACTCATCCGGTGTGTTTACCAGTGTGTCGTTCGGGTCCAAGTTCTTGCGGTTTAGCTTGAAATTCCAGTCATTCTCGATCAGCGAAAGAATTCCTTCTCCGCCTTCTTTAGTGCCACGATCCGTGAAGTTGCCATCTTCGTCGTAGGTCATGTATCGACCCTGGACCTCGTAAACGGTGTCCAGAGAATCTAATCCTGCATTGGCTTTGAGAAATAAATACCCACCGAGACCAATACCGAATATTCCTCCGATAACCAGAACTAGTCCTGCCATCGAAATAAAGTTAATCCGAAGTATTTGTGCCATGACTTCCCTCATGTTGTTCAGCCCATAATCACTTTCATTACCGGTTTGTGCCTGCAGAACTTCTGCGTGTATTTTTGTTGTCCGGCACGGCTGAATCAAAAATGTTCTTCATTCAGCAGTGATCATGCCGTTAACAATAATCATCCAGTATGAGGCACTTGTGAAAACAGTCACACACGGTTATGAGTGATTCGTGATAATTGTCACAGTTGGTGTTATATCACCAATTACTGGAGAGGCAACCCCGCATCTACCTGAACTATCTGTGTAGTACACCTCTCGAAATTACTCACTCCTCACCACCCGATCCAGAGCATTTTCGGATGATGAAAAATGAACAGTTGCATCACTGAATCGAACAACGATGCCAGCCGTGCCGCTCCGACATACGCTGCCCCCATCGGTAAATAAGCAGAACCGCGGGGAACCAATCAAAATTCGGTGATGTAACAGCCGTAACAAGATAGGTTTTTTTGGGATGCGCATATCTGGTGTGAAAATTACGACCCTATCGTTCGTGATCCTGCTTCTCTCGTCGATAGTCAGTTGCGGCGAAAGTGACCCGCAAGCTGAATCCTCGCCGATCGCTTCGCAGTCAGCATCAACCAGCACTCCCGCCACACGCCCTCCGCCAGCCGCCATCGATACAACAGCTGCCACCGAAACAGCGCCCCCAGCCACAACACCCCCATCAACTACGGCAATCTCCGGCCCGCCCGACTCCGATTGGAACTGGCAGTTGACCGGCGAACTCAACATGACGGTCGATACGAACGTCTGGGACATCGATCTATTCGAAACACATTCCGAAACTATCGCCGAACTTCGCCAAAATGGCAGATACGTAATCTGCTACTTCTCAGCAGGCAGTATTGAAGATTGGCGCCCCGATGTCGATGGATTCGATCCTAAAGCAATCGGACTTCCCCTCGATGGATGGGAAGGCGAGAACTGGCTCGATGTCCGAGCCGAATCTTCACTCACTCTCGCAAACTCCCGACTACGCATGGCAAAACAAGCAGGATGCGACGCGGTCGAACCCGACAACGTCGATGGCTTCACCAACGAAACGGGATTCCCACTAACCAGCTTCGACCAAATCAAATTCAACACAGCCCTCGCCCGCACCGCACACGAATACGGACTAGCAATAGGACTCAAAAACTCGCTCGATATAGCGTCGGAACTAGCCGATGAATTCGATTTCTCGGTCACAGAACAGTGCCATCAATACGAAGAATGCGAACTGCTCGCACCGTTCTTAAACTCAGGCAAACCCGTACTCAACGCCGAGTACCCAGGCAGCCAAAACACCGCCATCGAATCGGCAAGTGCAACATGCCCTGAAGCAAAACAGCTCGGAATCCACACGCTGCTACTACCACTCGATCTCGACGGATCTTGGCGAGTCAGTTGCGAAACATACAACGCTGAAAACTAGCGCCACAACCAACCGTCCCATCAGAAACGAAACACCCTAGTCGTCGATTCAAAATACGCACGGTGAATCGTTATTCGCGCAATCCACCACACCTAAATCCCACCTCTCGCACACCCCGTTCACGAATAAATAAAATGAAATATTCATGCCCCCCGAATACAAACGGGAATAGCGTTAAGCCAAAGGCTCGACAGTCCATGACGACCCACAAGTCGAATTATTCTGCTCAACCTCCAACGAATATCGCAAAGTGAATCTTCAACTAACCATCACTGGCAAAGTTGTAAGCGTTACAAAAGAATCGAAAGGGCAATGAATCTAAAAGTGAAACCCGTATGTGCAGTAACAGGATGCGAAACGCCTGACCTCCATTGCGAAGATTCCACCGATTGGGCGCTCGTAAGGGCATGGCAGCACATAATACTCAACCACCAAAACCACGGCGAACTTGCCGGAATTATCCAGAACGATCTGGTCAGTTCCGAAGTCTCAAGTACCCCGTACATGACTGCCTACTGCACTCCGGAAGGCAAGACAGTCCTCTATTTGGAAAACGTCAGTCGATAAATAGTGCTACGTCCCACGAATAACGAACCTGTCAGTCAACTGCCACATACTTGACTGACAATATCTATCAAGCGTGTTCCAAATATTCGTAGGCCTAGTAAGAACGCCAATGTGCAACTCAAAGGCGTCCATTCTTCCTCGCGTCCCACAGCCGCACCGATGAAACGACTCGGCATGAACAATTCAGAAGTCCTCGCAGTCATCGGCTAAAAGGACTCGAACCCTCGCCCAATCGTTCACGAGTCGGTACCTCTAAAACAGCGGCTACACCACCCCAAGTTCAGCCACAGCAGCTTCGGCGCCCCAAAACCTCTGGACTACTCGACCGCTCTATGCGTCGTCCCATGTGCGCTCGACGAAATCCCTCAAACGCTAAACTGCCCGCATGTCAGAAATCGTCCCATCAGCGAACACGCTACGGCGAAACATAAGTGCGTGAAAAATAAAACTGAGATTGATCAATTTGTTTCTTATTCTTCAAGCAGCTTAGCGGCGGCAGAACCGATAAGAAAAGCTATGACAATTAGCCACATATTGTTTATTTGCGGGTAGCTCCAATCGACTGGATTACCAAACAGATATTCGATCAAAAGTAATCCTGCACCCATGAGCATTCCAACCCAAAACAGTACGCGTGCAATGGATTTCTTACCCGAAATTACAGATTTCATATTGATTCCAGCCCGATTTAACTTAAGTATTCACGTTTAGCGCAGAACATAATCCGGCAAAGAGTAAAAAGCCTCAAACAGCAATGTTATAACCTACCCCAAAGAGAACATAAGTACATGAAAGGTACAACGTGGTGACAACCCCAGCCCAAATTACAATGACGCTAGCCTCCGGGATAGTTCGCCAGCACAAGTTCGATGTATCAACTAATCCCACTTAAATGCTTGCATGGGTCATGACGTACACCAATCAAATCAACAAGGTTTTTCAGCGCAAAACGGCGAAAGTATTTATCGTGCTGAATCCGTTCACCGTCTACAACGCTGAACAAATCGCCTCAGTATCAGTCGAATTCGTCGAAGGCATGCATTACAACAAATTGGTGCAAAAACATTCCCATAAAGAAATGGGATTCCGACCATCCCCAGAACCTGAAGAAATGTAAAACATGCCAGAGTCAACGGCACTCGAAGCTTGGATATTTGCAGCGATTTTTGCCGGGCTTTCCGGCGTAAACGCCTGGACAGCTATGAGTAGAGGAAGTGTGCCCACGAAAGTAGGGGGCTACGTGTTTTCACTCGCTGGCTGGTTCGTAGCGGGTGCGATCCTCTGGATGCACTACTCAAACTAGAACGCCCCTCCTGACTGAAAAGGAAAACATGCCCGAACTAACGAACTCCGGCCAAGGCAGTCTAGGGCTCATTCTATTGGCACTTGGAATATCGGTCGGGTACGCCTTGTTCCGCCCGAACATACGGAAACTGCCAAAGCCGATAGCCGCGATCCTAATCGTAGGTGTAATCGCCAGCGGAATCGCATTATTGATAGCGAGCGAGACTTAATCAGAAGAAAAGTAAACGATGGAAACCACTAAAGCGATCCTCACCGTAACGCCCGCCCACGGATCGACTGTAGAACTCTGCGGAGCCTCATCGACCGTGTGTTACTCATCACTCCACCGGAAGGGTCAACTCATTAGGACTCTTCGCCGATGCAACCGCCACATGAGATGCGAATAGAGAGCGTTCATTGTCAGACTTCATCATGCTCTCAACCAATTTGCCCACTAACTCAGGCATAGCCGCAACGTACAAATCTGCGTAGTAGACACCGTGAGATTCCCAACCTTCCGGATCAATCCCCTTCTCAGCCAACACACTCAGAACACCTTGCATCTCTTCGTCGTCTGCAAATCCACGTTGTGGGAGTCTCACACCAGGAACCTTGCGAACTTCCATTCCAACCCGATTAAACGCCGACTCTACCTCAGCAATATCGAACATACGCAAAACGGTCATAACAGCAGCCGGACCGCTCGAATCCGTTCGACTCGAACCGAGATGCGGAAGAATGCGGTCGAAGGAGTTTTCACCGATGTAGCCGATCGCACCCGTGCAGATGAGCAAATTGCACCCGCTGATCCATGCAATCTCGTCTTCCGACAGTTCTTCCGATTCCAAATTCTTGACGATACCGCAATCCAGTAATCCGCTATCAACGGCGAACTTCACAGCATTTTCGGCAACGTCCAGTCCAACAACACCCATCTCGATTTTTGGCGGAACTACGTTCAGCCACATCCTCATTGCCGCGGTACAAGCAGCATAATCCTCCGGCGCACGGTAACTGAAGAACGACGCAAGCTCCTCAAACGTACAGCCGTACTTCACGAATGCCGAACCGATGCCATAAGAACACCCCACATCCAGCATCCTGATCGGCCACCCCGGATTCTCCTCCGCCAAAATCTCGGCGGCAGTAACGCAATATTGGCGGGCCTGTTCTGCAATCTGGTACCCAAGTCGGTTCATCTCCAGCAGGTAACCGTGTGGAGTAGGTTCGGCATAGAAATTGGAGAACGAACGTTTAGCTTCATTTGGACTGGTGGATGAGGTCATGCTTTCTTTCTTGTCGTGAATCAGAGGGCAACCTTAGCAGGCTGTCACCGTGAAGCCATCGGCGGTCGTCGGCGTGGCTTGAATCAGGGCAGCGTCGTATTCATCGGCTGGAATGGTGTGGGGGGGGGGTGGGATAAGGAAGGATACACCGCTGCTCTCGCTTCCGAACTCGCTTAGTGGCAACAGACGATGTATTAGCCGGCAATCGAGATTCAACACAGTGCGATCTTGCAGGGTTCACAACAGCAACCCAACCAGAGAGAGATAGAGAGTATTTTGGTCGGTACGACAGGGCTTTTTTCCCCCCCCTCTCCCGACCAATCGTTCACGATCCGACTGCTCTAAAACCACTAGCCGATACACCACGCCAAGTTCAGCCACAGCAGCCTCGCCCCCGCAACTCTCCTACTTACGTCCCATGACAACAACTGGCGGAGCAACACTGATCGAACGAATCAACCTGAAAGGTAAAACGCAACAACGGACCGACCACAGTTCAACTTAGGCTATGATGCCGTCGTATCGGAAGAATTGAATCACCGAGGATTAGCATATGTATGCGCTGGATGACATCAAGCGCTCGATAGAGCAACTCGATCACCAGGAAACGGCTGCACAGTCGTTTCATCTGGCCCAATCAAGCGCCTGAAAATCGGTGGCATCGAGCATCTAACGGTCGAACTCGAGGTGATGACCTGTGTTGTTTAGATCAACCAAAGCAGATGCAAAAGCCAGGCCAACAAGCTACAACGATCAAATCGACCTCGATGTAGCAAGCAACATTGAGACTGGCGAACATAAACGACGGTCAAGCAAGCCGTTCTCAAAAACAAAAACTACCCCCTCGCCAGACCTGAACGCCATATGGAACGAGCTAATGAGCATGAAAGTCGTGGTCGAAGAAGAGCATGATCGAAAGCTCCGTCGCATCGAAAGCGACTTACGCTGGACCATGACGCTAGTCGGAGCGCAGCTCATAACCATCATTGGTGCAGCAATAGCCATGCTGGCGGGGCAGTAACGAACAGTACGGACACCTGCCAAAAGTCTTCTCGGAGCGAATACACTTCGCCGAGGTAATTTTTGACAAGTTAGTGGCGATTTTTAACGTCTAGTTTCTTTTATGGGAGTCGAATTCGGATGCATATTGGGATCATGGGTGCGGGCGGTATTGGAAGTGTGGTTGGCGGACTGCTGTCGAAAGGCGGTCACGACATCACACTGATCGACCAGTGGCCAGAGCACGTTGAGAAAATCAAAACGGACGGCTTAATCGTCGAAACCCGTGAGGGCGAATTTCTCACTCACCCGAAGGCAATTCATCTCCACGAACTCCAACTGGAAACCGTGCCGTTCGATGCTGCGTTCATCGCAGTCAAGTCGTACGACACAGAGTGGGCGACCACAATGATGTTGCGATACGTCGACCCTGACCACGGTGTATTTGTCGACTTTCAAAACGGCATCAACGACGAACGCATGGCTGCGATTGCTGGAGTCGAACGATCTTTGGCTTGCATCATCACGATCAGCGCTGCCTGCTACGAACCGGGACGAGGAATTCGAACCGACGTCAACTCTCCAGGATTCAAAATTGCTGAACACGACGGCTCCGACACCACTAGAGCACGTGAACTCGTAGAAGTTATGAACGCTGTAGAGGTCACCGAGTTTTCAAACGATCTTTGGGGTGAGCGCTGGTCGAAGCTCATGGTCAACTGCATGAACAACGCGCTGTCTGGCGTGAGCGGATTTGGAACCGCCGAAGTTCGTACTGAAGACGACACCCGCCGAATCGGCATTCAACTCGGAGCCGAAGTCGCACGAGTCGCCAAAGCCCACGGCAAGCAGCTTCATGCTGTACTCGGGCTTTCTCCAGAAGCAGTCATAGATGCTGCCGAAGGTCGCAATGTTGAAGACGTTGATGCAGCGCTTCTCGAAACAGCGCGCAAGGCAGGCTCGGGAGGCGTGCCATCGTTCGGGCAGGACGTCCGAAAGGGCCGCCGAACAGAGATCGATTATCTCAACGGATACGTTTCCGAACTTGGACGACAAGTAAATGTTCCAACGCCATTCAACGACAAAATCGTCGAGATAGTTCACGATCTTGGAATCAACTTCAAAGGCGAAAAACGACACGTGCAACCACTGATCGACATGCTGCCGTAGTTCCGTTTCCATCAAAATAGTCCCAGAAAATCAGAGAGAATTTACAGAATATGACATTCAAGATTGCATTGGTTGGCTGTGGTGGCATGGGGCGAAGGCATGCTCATGGATACATCGAGCTGCGTAAGTACTTCGATACGGTAACGATGACGGCTGTTTGTGATGTGCATGCCGACGTGGCAGCTACGGTAGCCGATGAGATTGGCGAAGCCACAGGCAATCGGCCAGACATTTACACTGACTTCGACGAAATGCTTGCCAAGGCTGATCTCGATGGTGTGGCGATTGTTACTAGCACCCCGATGCACCATCGTTTCGCTATCAAAGCGATGAATGCCGGACTCCATGTAATCACTGAGAAGCCGATGGGGCTAACCCTAAAAGCATGTAGGCAGATGCGTGAAGTATCGCAATCAACCGGCAAGGTCATCGCTATTGCCGAGAACTATCGCCGCGATCCAATGAATCGACTCACCAAAGCATTGATCGAAGCAGGTGCGATTGGTACACCGTACTTCGCACTCGACATTGGTGTTGGCAGTTCGAACGGCGCAGTAATGCACAGTACTGTGTGGCGTGCCAAGAAAGAGCAAGCTGGTGGCGCTCCACTTGATGCTGGTGTTCACAACGCCGACATGCTGTTGTATCTGCTTGGTGGGGCAAGCAGCGTTTTCGCCGAGACTGCCATCAACGAACCAACCAGAACTTTGCGACCAATGAGCGAAGTCGCTCCGGGCCTGGCGGCAATGTATGATCACCGTAAAGAAGACGGCTATTCGACTGGCGATACGGTCGAGCAGACCGCCGTCGATACTGCGTTTGGTGTCATTCGGTTTAAGTCAGGTGCTATTGGGCAACTTCTGATGACTGATACGTCGCATGGCCAATCGCTTGGCGTATCGACCGTCTCAGGCAGCAAAGGAACTCTTTTTCGACCACGAAGTAGATCCGGCGAATCACCACGAATCGTACGTAATGATGAGACAGAAATCGTCGGCGATGCGTTACTAGAACTGGTACCAGATTTTGAACTGGACGAGACCACGTCGACGCTTTGGAACGGCGCTCGCCGGATCAGTTCATACGACATGACTTTTCGTGACATCGATTCAAAGATTCTGGCGTACGAGTATCTTGACATGGTTCGGGCTGCCGAATCGAATGGGCAACCAGAGGTCGGCCCCCAAGAAGGTATGGATGCTTTAGCACTCGCATACGCCTTGATGGAATCGGGTGCAAGTGGATTACCAGTAACGGTCGAAGATGTCGCTGAAGGCCGTATATCGGCATTCCAGACCGAGATCGATGCAGAGATGGGTATATAGCAATAGGGCCGGTCGACCTCCACCTTCTGGAGAGAGTTAGAGTGGACGTCAGGTCACAGGACGAACAAACTGGAGCTCAAAATCATTAGAGTCTGCCGTCTGTTCGACCCACACAAAATGACCGGCTCCAGACATGCTCGCAATCCCTTCCTATGAGGGATGAAGGACGTATTAAGCAGGCCATAAGTTAACGGGCTGACTGGAGATATTAAGTTGATCAGACGTGCAATCAAGTTCGGGCTCGTCGTTATTGTGGCCGTATTCGTTGTTATTCAGGCAATTCCATACGGTCATGCAAGTAGCAATCCACCGGTAACAGCTGAGCCAGAATGGGACATCCCTGCCACTCGGGATCTCGTCGCTCGGGCATGCTTCGACTGCCATTCGAACGAAACTCACTGGTCGTGGTATACGAAAGTCGCCCCTGTTTCGTGGTGGACCCAAAATCACGTCGATGAAGGTCGGGAAAAACTCAACTTCTCTGAGTGGTCATGGGCGTACAGAGAAATTGACGAAATCGCCGAATCGGTTAGGGAAGGTGAAATGCCACCGTACTACTACACCATGCTTCCACGATCAAGAAATCTCAATGATCAAGAACATCAGGACTTGATACGCGGACTCACGGCGACGTTCAACAAGCGGCGATAAGACTCAATAGAATTCAAGGGCTCTCACCCTCTCTTCAAGAGAGGGTGAGAGCCCTTGAATGAGCAACATCAAATTCGTCAAAGACGATTCTGCCATCCTCATAACTCCCTTTCTTGAGGGGAGAAGAACTCGGACAACTAGGTAGTCGTTGGTGGGATAACCAGAACGGGTCGGTGAGCGGATCGAATCGCTTTGTCAGTTACGCTTCCAATTATCCAGCGTTTGATTCCACCGGCACCATGAGTTGCCATCACTATGATGCTTCCCTCGGTTGAGGCTGCTTCGTTGACAATCTGTATCGACGGATTTCCAACGTGAACCTGCGCACGTGCTTTCAGTCCCGCTGCTTCGGCGTTCTCAACGAATTTTTGTAGGTACTTCGTTGCGTTTTCTTCTTCCAGTTTGGTATCTAGATGTTCGGCGTAATGAACCGCACCGTATCCAACTCCACCCATGTCCATGCCGTATATCGGTAATTTGATGACTTCGGTGAATACCAATATTGCGCCTGTTGCGCGAGCGAGTTCTGTAGCCGGAAGTACTGCCGTTTCAGATAACGTCGAGCCATCTAGAGGGACAACGATGTGTCGTACAAAGCCTGAACCTAGACTGTCATCAGTGAGATCTTCTGGTTGAAGAATCAACAATGGAATGGACGTCGAATGAAGGACTCTGTCGGTCACGCTGCCCAGAATGCCTCGTGCTAGCGCTGATTCCCGGCGTGTCGACATCGCTATCAGGTCGACGCCCAATTCTTGGGCCTCAGTAACGATCGATTCAGCAGCTGTTCCAGCGACAACACGTATGTCGATTGAGACACCTGTCGCACGAAGATCAACAGCTTCAACTTCAAGATCAGCTTTCACCTTTGTGATGACTTGGTCCACTGGACTCGCTGCGGCCGGAGGCCCATCACTTCGTGCGCTCGCTTCGGCAATTCGAATGTCTTCAGTGTCGACAACCGACAGAAGTGTCAAATCAGACTTGGTCGCTTTTGCGAGTCCAACTGCCCATCGAAGAATCGTGCGAGATTCCTCAGAACTATCAACTGGAACGAGAATTTTTCTGAACATTCCATACCTCCTTACATGCGAGTGAAATCACCCGACAGCCCTTGTAACGATTACATTATCCGATACGGACGTGAGATTCGAGCGTGGAATGGGCGACTGAACATGAGAGGCTTATGTGAATAAATGCACAATGGGTGCGTATTCACCTAAATAACGGGGGCATTTTCGATGGAGATTTAGTCTGGAGAAGTTGAGTCTGCGTATGTGGATTTCAGCTTCTCGAACTCTTCATTGGTTAGTGTACCGTCAAGTGCAGCGACGTTTGCTTCGAGATGGGCGATACTCGATGTGCCTGAAATCACCGTGGTGACTTCAGATGGCTCAGCAGCGAACTGGTAACCCTTACGAATTAGTTCAGCAGGGTCGCCCATTGAAAGCCAGTCGAGCGCGTTCGCTCCATCGTTATCACCCCACTCGGTCATGCGTTCATTCAGCTTTTCAGGTCGAGTTAGCGTTAGGCGGACTGGAGCCATGTTCAACACGCCAGTTCCTGAAGAACCTGCTATTGGCAAAGCGCGTTTTGCTGCCCACTGATTCATGATGCCGTACTTAAGCATCACTGAATCCCAAACCTCTGGGTGCCTTTCCATTGAGATAGACATACCTTCGTGTTTAGGGTCCATCGTTAGCATTTCAGTAACGCCGAGAAAGCGCGTTTTACCTTGATCCTTGAGTTGTTGCATAACGGGAATGTAAATGTCGGCAACCTGATCGTACTGTTCAGGCAACATACCGTGGATTTGAAAGATATCTACGTAATCGGTTTGTAGCCGTTCGAGGCTCTGGTCGAGTGACTTAACGATCACGTTAGGATCCGTTACTAGGCCATCCGCCAATCGATACGTCCATTTAGTGGCGATCAGATAAGAGTCTCGGTCGTGCCCAGTTAACGCTCGACCAAGCATCGCTTCCGATGCACCGTAACCCTCGGCCGTATCGAACAGATTGACACCCAGTTCGAGAGCTCGACTTACCAGTGCTGTGCGGCCACCGTCGTCTACGCCTGTTGCCTGACCGAACTTTGACGGCCCACCGGTTCCGTAGCTAAGAAGTGAAACATCTACGCCGGTGTTGCCTAGTTTTCTGTACTGCAATGGTTATGAAGTTCTCTTAGTATTCGAGGATTGCGCGGCCTAGTATTTTGCCACTCTGTAAGTCGTCGCAGGCTTCGTTGATATCGTCGAGTTTGTATCGCTTGGTTACCAACTTATCGAGCGGAAACTTGCCCTCTTTATAGAGGCGAAGATACATATTGAAATCTTTGTCAGGGTAGGTCGCACCGAGCGAGCCGCGGTATTGTCGTTGATGGAACATGAAGTGACCCGGCCATACGGTCATTTCGGGTCCTGGCATTCCGATAAGTACCGCCATTCCGCCAAGATTGTCGGCTCCGGAACCACCGCTTCTGGTTACAGGAAGAATCTGTTCATTTGTGATGCGAAGTCCTATGGCATCGAAGGCGTAATCAACGCCTCCATTGGTTATCTCGATAATTGCGGCGATTGGGTCGACCTTGCTTGAGTTGACCGTGTGCGTCGCTCCGAACTGCTTTGCAAACTTGAGTTTTTCATCGTCGATATCAACGGCGATGATCGGGTATGCCTGAAGTACAGCTGCCATCTGAATCGCTGACAGGCCGACACCACCAACGCCGAACACCGCTACTGATTCTTCCGGTCGAACTTTGGCGGTGTGGGTTACCGCTCCTGCGCCCGTGAGTACTGCGCAGCCAACGATAGATGAAAGATCACGTGGTGCGTCGTCATCGACCTTGACTGCATAACCTCCCCACACTATGGCGTCTTCGCCCCACGTGTAAGTGGGGCCTTCTAGTGGCTCTTCATTCCACGTAACTCCGCCCGCAGGCGCTCGCCATCGGCCCTGAATCGGGTCTCGTGGAACCCATGTGACAATCGCTGCGTCACCTTCTTTGAGATGCGTAATGCCTGATCCGACCTGCGTTACAACGCCAAACCCTTCGTGTCCCAGAAGACTCGGTGTTGGACTTTCAGGATTGTGCATCTGGTGTAGTTGAGAATGGCAAACGCCGCTTGAATAGAGCTTAACGACGACCTGATCGGCCTGAGGGTCAGGAATGTTGACCTCATCGATTACAAGTTTTTTGCCATGACCGACATGAATAGCGGCTCTGCTTTTCATCGTTGTCTGTTCCTCTGCCGGGGCATTATTGCCCGGCTAGCTAACTTGTTCGTACCAACCAGAAGGGGGCGAACAGATCGCCAGTTTAGCATCGGCTGGAGCGAGGGCGGAGGCGGTCACAGTTCAATTACGTGGGCAACTCAGCCAAAACCGATGCTGTTGAATGTCGAAACCAAATCGAGCCTGACGCTACACTGATTTATTCGTCGATAGCCAATTTACTCAGTAGCCTCGCCTGAACCCTTTGTTCTCACCCCCTATGATCGATCTTTTTCCGCTTGACGCGTCTCCGTGGCAACTGGTCATCCTCGGCGGATTCACATTTGTGATGGGCTTCATTGCCGGGATGGTTGGAGTTGCACTCGGAGCAGTCCGGCTTCCTGTGATGTTGGCAATGGGGTTTAATCCGGTGATTGCCGCGGGAACGAATCTCGGAGTCACGATTCTTTCCGGAACCGCAGCTTCATGGCCGCACTGGAGGGAGGGCAGAGTGGTTGCCCGAGTAGTGCTGGTGATTGGTTTACCGACGATCATAGGTTCTTTGCTAGGCGGGCTGTTTGCCGACGAAGTTATAGTGTGGATGTTGCTGTCGTTGATTGCATCGCTTACTGCGCTCTCGTCAGCAATCTCATTTTGGCAATGGTGGGCTGGATACCGGAGATCTCGACAATCAAATGGCACTCATCCGGCGGCTGCCAACGTTGGATCGAGCAGTGGGGTCAATCTGAACCCACAGAACCAGGCACTCTATGGCGGGATTGGTTTGGTTATAGGAATAATCGGCGGGGCTGGTGGCCTCGTCATGGCCGTGCTGAGATTTCCGATATTGATCAATGTTATTCGGATGGACCCTCGTCGTGCGGCGGGAACCAATAATGTCATCGGAGTTCTCGCCGGTATATTCGGATTCATCGGTCACGCCGTCAACATGAACTTCGATATTTCAGTATTAGCCGTCATGGGGATCACCGGCATGATCGGTAGTTTCTTTGGTGCCAGACTGACAGGCCGAGTGAGCGTTGTCACGATGAGATTGATTATCGCGTTCTTACTAGCGGCATCAACACCGATAGTTGTGGTGAGAGTTTTATCGGAGTACCCGAACTAATTCAGTGTGTTTTAGCGGATTGAGTTGTGACCGATAATTTTGTCGCTAGGTTTTAGTAAGCCAACGATTGCTACTGGCAGTCTAGGTCTTCGAAAATTGACATCGGGTCCTCGGCGGCGGGCTCTGGACTGCCGGTAACATCGGTAATTTGACTCGACTTGATTAGCAGCTTCAGTTGTTCTGGAGGAATATTCATGAAGGCTGCGACATCGTCGAGTGGTAGCGATATAACTGATGCTGCATTCAAGCAACCCAAAATCGAGGAAATCTCGCTCGTTGTTAGGGGATCAGCGAATTCACTGTTCTGACCCTAAAGAATTGTCCGTTCTGTTCCTACAATTGAGCCGACTAAGCAAGCAAGCTCAGAGGATGGAAGGTTCGAGAGAAATTCCACAGAACTTAGATCTTGCTCTGGCCCTGATTCGAAGCTACCGGTTGGTGCAGGGGCTGGTGTTGGGGTCACTGGGCTGGTAGGTTCAGGCGCGGGCGTGGGAATTGGCGTGCTTATGGCTACTGTTGCCGTCGGAAATGTGTGAACAGTTGCCGGTTGGCTCGACCCACCGGTGCCACACACTTCGATCTTTTAAGGCTATGACTGATGTGGGTTTGAGGATGCTGGTTTTCAGGATTATTACGTGAAGGATTTCAGCGTTAACGCGGAGAGTTCAGGACTCGAATGAATCCTGAACTCTTCACTGACTGATATCTATCTACCGAATGACTAACCGCCAAGCAAGGTTGCGATATCGACTTTGCACGTTGTAAGTGCGGCAAACAAACTCAGGTCGGGTGCTCCACCAGCCAGTAGGGTGGCAATTTGGTCTTCACCAATTGCAGTAGTTAGGCAGATGATCTGTTCTTCCGTGAACGGAAGTTCAATAGCCTGTAGATCACTGGGTAGTTCGATTACTGCGGTAGGTAGTACTGCCGGATCGATTAGCGCACCTAGATCAACTGGTAGTTCTGAGCCACCAAGTAGGTCTTCAAGCTGAATTCCGCATTTTGAGAGCGAGCTCAGTAGCGAACTGATGTCTGAGAGATCAGGTTGGGTGGCGGTAGGGTCGAGCAGAGTTAGTCCGTTCTCGCCTAGCTCGCTGAGTACACAACCCACCTGATCGGCTGTCAGGCCGAGATCACCGAATTCTGAATCATCAACCGCTCCGCATTCGATCATCAACGGGAGCAGATCGCCAAGTGCAGCGAAATCGATGGCATCAGCAGAAGCAAGTCCCATCATGTCAGCGAGACCGGTAGGCCCAACACCGTTCACCACACATTCGAGAGAATCGATGCCGCCTAGGTCGCCGAATCCATATGTCGATGTACTTTCAGAAACAGCAGCTCTTTCTTCAGAGTTCAGACAAAAGATGCCTTTTAGAGAGCTGATTACAACGTCCGCTGCTGGCTCCTCGAGGAAGATGCCTGCTGCCGACATTCCGCCGATCTGCTCGCCGATACAGACGATGGTGTCATCGCTCAACGTGCCAGCTTCTCGTGAAATTTGACCGATAAACACAGCCCGGACCGTCTCGTCACTCAAGCAGTTATCGAGTGCCTCTGCTTCGGAGGTTGTGAGGCGTTCATTACCCAGATTAGATTCGAGCATTGCCAGCACTCGTTCACGACCGCCAAGCGTATCAGCGGCACACGATGCCTCGTCAGCCGGTAGTGCATTGAAGAATCCAACTGGATCAGCAACAGGATCGATTTCGATCAGTACAACAGGAACTGGAGTCGCAGTTGCAGTCGGTGGAATCGGAGTCGCCACCGGCTTGACAGTTCCGGTACTGCAAGCGATTGCAGCAGCCATAATGGCTGTTAGTGCTAGAAATAGGACTGACTTTTGGCGAAACATCTCGGAGTTCTCCAACCCAAAATAGGGAATTGAATCAGGCGCGTTAGTAACGCAAATCGTGCGTTCAAGTACTTCTAGTTTAGAACCTGATCGTTACCGTTGTATTTCTATAAACAGGTTCTTTAGACCTAAGTTAGGCAGTGAATATATTGGATTCAAACATAGGATCGAGAGTTCTACTCAGGAATCCCTAGCAGTTCTCTCCTGAACAAGCTGAGTGCTGCCATTGCTGCACGCTGTCGATCGGGTCCACCCCTGCCAGCAGATCGAACATGGCGTATTCGATCACCGTTAGGGCCTGACACAACGATGTAGGTTTCGCCTCTCCCTAGGTTCTCGGTTCGTTGATCACCTTCTTCGGTGCCATGAACCGCAATACCGTAGGTGGCACCGGTAGTTTTCTTTATTGCGCGAGCGAGAGCAGCAGCACGTTCTGCGCCATCTGAGAACGGAGGAGTTTCACCTCCAGACCGAGCGATCTTCTCTAGGGCCTCGTTCGAGTTCACGATAGAACTTTGCAAAAACGCAGAACCGGCTGCTTTTTGAATAGCTGAAGCAACTGAGCCTCCACTGAGGTCTTCGAAGGTAGCTACTGTGGCATTTTTCTCAGCGATAAGATCACCAACAACTGATTCGATCGTTTCATCGTCGACCGCAAAAATATTGTCGCCGAGAAGTTTTCGTACTGCGATATCAACTACATCTATAAGCGAGTTCGCTTCATTGATATTCTCAGCCAGAGCGGCGATTCGTACGTCCACTTGGCCGGGATACGCTAGAACGCCAACGGTTGGGTTCTGGGAATTGGCTATTAGATGGCCGATTCGGTCATCAACCGCACTCTCTCCGATGTCGGCGACCTTCAATACTCGGTAGTGAATCATCTGAGTGAGGCCGTACTTTTGACGCAGGTATGGGATGACTTCGTTTTCTACCAGCCACTTCATTTCGAACGGCACCCCTGGGAGGCTGATCGTGACGCCTCGTTCGGTTTCCACGATAAATGCGGGAGCTGTTCCGTTAGGGTTTTTGACGACGATTGCACCGCTTGGTATTTGTGCCTGACGTTCGTTGTTCTTTGTGAGGATAAAACCGCGCTTTTGGAATCGCTCGCGAAGCTCTTCTAGAGATTCAGGATCGGTGACTACTTCGCGCCCTGTGACTTTTGCGATCGCTTCGCGGGTGAGATCGTCTTGAGTCGGGCCGATACCACCGCCAGTGATCACAACGTCAGATCGGTCGAGAGCCCTGTCGAGAATGTCGACCATGCGATCAAGGTTGTCGCCAACGGTCGTTTTGTAGAACAGATTTACTCCGCTCTCGGCTAATCGTTGCGCAATCCACGAAGCATTTGTATCGACGATTTGACCGAGTAGCAGTTCAGAGCCGATTGAGACGATTTCTGCGTTCATATGAAAATTGTGATCCTACCGGAGCTTGTTTTTAGCTGAGGTCAATCGAACTCACTGCTTGGTGCAGGACTCAAAGTAGTTCCTAATACGGTGACGGTCAATAAACGTAAATGGCAATTCGGGAGTGCCATACCACTTGACTTAATTAGAACAAATGTTCGATACTAGAACAATCGTTCTAATACATGAGGGCGAACGCTAGTTCTGAAGAGGTCAAGATGAGTCCGATAGCCACCGCAATTTCTACACTAGGAAGTGTTCTGGATTTTACAGGCTCGGTAGGTTCTGGTTCAGTTTCGCCGTTGACGATTGCATCGGGTTTAGCTGAGTTGGCATTAAGTGACGATCGCAATACTACATGGACGCAGATTGTTGAGAGCGTGACTAACCGTTCTGATAGTAGTGAATCGAAGATCATCACAGTTGATCTTGCTAAAGGCGAAAGCGTCCAAAATTTTTCGACCCGACTTCGTATGCTCCTGTTGTTCATGAATCGTGATATAGGTTCGATTTCCGCAACGGTTTCACCTTCTTTCAAGGACGATACCTACCCGGCGATGCTTGCTCTTGTGAAGGGTTTTCAGAGTTCTGGTGCGAGCGAGGATTGGCGCCCAGATGGTCCTCGATCTATTCGTATGGGCAACGCGAGGCATTTGTTTGTGAGCGTCGATATGCCGGTTGTAGATCGAAGCCAATCTCCCGACACGCTTGTCGAAATCGTTGCTGCACACAAAATCAGTAGCTCTTGGTACGACCAGCATGTGAGCCCTCGAGTTTCATCGCATGGGCTAACCACTGTGATGTTCGGAGTTCCGAACAGCCCGGGTTCTGAATACGCGAATTCGATCTTCAAAAGAGAACGCACAAAGAACGCGTTGGGACGATCAAGTGGTATTCATTTTTCACGTCAATTGAATTGGTCCGCTCCGGCGGCTGTCTGAGGTCGCTCCTCTTACTAAGTACATAATTTCGATCTGTTCGGAGGTTCCTTTCATGGTGATGACACTTGGTCCTGTAAACCCGTTTGATTTTGGTAATTCAGAGTTTTTACCATCTGTTAGGTCCGACACGCTGCCTGAAAACACTCGTTACAAAGACGATGGTTGTGATGCTTCACCAAGCTGCCTCGATTGCCCATTGGCACTATGCAAGTACGATGATCCCAGCTGGTTACAGAGTGAGAGTCGTAGGACTCGTGACGATGAAATCTTCCGATTACGGGAAGAGAGAGTTTCGGTTGCTGAGATATCAGATCGATTCGGAATTAGTACTCGAACTGTTCACCGTATCGTTCAGCGTGGTGGCGCTGCTGCTGTAACAGTGGCTGAAGCGGACGAAGGCCCAGTTATTTCGCTTAGTGAACTTGCAGAACGTTCTTTGTTCCGTGAGCGAACACCATTTCCTAAACTGATACTCGGCAGGTCTAGTAAATTCGGAATGAACTAGGTTGAGTCGGCATGTGCGATGAGTTCGTGCACTTCGGCAGTTAGACTGTCGGCATGACCTTAGGATCTAAATTTTCTAATCTTCCAGAACGCCCGCAACTACGCCCTGTCGAAGTAAGTCGCGTTACCCATGAGGGGAACGACTTCTTCTTACTAAGAGACCTGCGTCAACTGAGTGAGCAAACTCTGCTTGTTCCGGCTCCGCTTGGTGCCTATCTCCAGAACGTTGACGGAACTAAGACTGTTAATGAGATTGTTGAATCGGCTCTGAGTGCAGGGGCTCAACCTGTGCCTTACGAATTACTGGACGATCTTTTAACTCGACTCGACGAAATGTTGTTGCTTTCAAACGGCGCATACTCAGTTGAGATGGAGCGACGCCTCGACGAATACCGGAGTGAACCAGTTCGAAAACCTGCGCTGGCTGATCTCGCATATCCGGGCAATGCAGATGATCTTCGTGTTTACCTCGATGGATTTGCCTTCCCTTATGTTAGCGGTGGTAGCGATATATGTTCTCCCAGTGAAACAGAACTCAAGGCGGTTATATCGCCGCATATAGATTTCGAACGAGGTGGCGATTCATACGGGATGATCTGGGAGGAAGTGCGCAGTCAACTCCAAGACGTCGAGTTGTTCGTAGTATTCGGAACAGATCACAACGGCGATGGTCCTCGACTCACACTTACCAATTCGAGCTACGGATCACCACTGGGATTTCTTGAAACCGATGAGGGACTCGTCGACGAACTTGCGAGAATTCTTGCAACCGATGAGACGGTTGAGGATCACCCATTTGCTGATGAATTCAACCACGTCAACGAACATTCGATTGAACTCGCAAGCGTGTGGTTACATCGAGTCGTAGGTGGATCGAACGCCAAAATGCTGCCGATACTTTGCGGATCGATGGGGCGATTGCTGGTCGACGGCGCACCGAATGTCGAAGCACACCCGCAAATCAGGCGATCGATCGAACGACTCAAAGCGGAAGCTACTCAGCGCCGCACGGTTTTCATTGCAGCTGCCGATCTTGCACACGTTGGACCAGCGTTTGGTGATTCGGAGTCGATGCCAACAGAGTCGGCGCACAGAAAACGTGTCAAAACCGATGATGAACGTTTACTTGAATCGATTGTTCAGGGCGACCGAAAGCGCTTTTTAGAACATGGGTATCCGTTTGACTACAGTGAGCACAAGCTGTAGCGTACTCCGTCAAAGGAGTGTGTCTGTATGGAACCTTGTATATGGGTCACCGCCATTTTTATGGCTTTTGTGGCTAATGAGTTGCGTGCTTTTGCTGCGGTACAAAAGAATGGCCCTATGCCCCAGTTCAGTCTTGTTTTCTGGGGGTTTTTCATGTTTGGTCTAAAGTGTCATTCGTGGCCTATCAAAGTTATCTTACGAGAGCCGGTACTGCGCCCTGAACATCGTTCAGCGCACAGATATCTTGATGAGTTGGCAGTCACCCTAAAACTCTGCCCGCGTTTAGGTCGCTCTGTCACGGTAGGGCGCGCTAGATTAGTACCTATAGACGCTTTCGGGCATACAGGCCCCGACACCCTCGTATTTGAACCTTCGGAACCCGAGTACGGCTCACAGAGCGAGGATGAGTGGATACGGGATCAAAAACTAGAAAACATCACGGTACGTCGCCTCAAATTTCAAGTGTGGCCCGACAGAGATACTTATCCACAAGCCCGCGTGGAGATAGAGGCCGAAGGTAGGTGGTGTCGTGCCGAGATTAGTCTGCATCGAGTTAAGGAAGAGTAGTAATGACTAAGCACGAATTCCCACGTTCATTCCCAGCCTTCGCTCGCAAGTTCTCGAATGAAGAGGACTGTTTCAACTACATTATCGATGTGCGATGGCCGGACGGATTCATATGCTCCAAATGTGGGCACGATCAAGCGTATGGGCGCATGGGTCTCTGGTCGCTCCAATGCAAGCGATGCGACAAGATTCACTCGGCTACCGCCGGGACGGTAATGCACCGTACTCGCCAGCCTCTCTGTACGTGGCTTTGGGCGGCCTACCTCGTAGTCACAGACAAACGGGGGATATCAGCACTTGGACTACAGAACCAGCTTGGGATCAACCGCTATGAAACAGCGTTCAACATGCTCCACAAATTCAGGGCGGCCATGGTTGATCCTGAGCGTGCTCCGCTGTACGGAACTGTGGAAGTAGACGAGACGTTCATCGGTGGGCCGAAGCCGGGTAAGCGCGGACGCGGCGCAGCGGGCAAAGCCATAGTGGTCGGAGCTGTAGAAGTGCGGAACAAGAGGCCTCAACGTGTGAGATTTCAGGTAATACCTTCAGCAAATCGTAACCAACTTCTCGACTTCGTAAAAGGCACGATAGAGCCCGGATCAACAATAGTGACAGACGCTTTTAGTGCTTACGACATCCTACCTTCGATTGGCTACGGGCACGAGGTCTATTCACCATCCAGAGGTGACGATCCAGATATTGTGCTCCCTCATTTACACACGGCCTTCTCTAACCTGAAGACTTGGTTGATGGGCACACATCACGGCGGTGTGAGTAAGAAGCATCTACAGGCATACCTGAACGAATTCGTCTTCCGGTACAACCGCCGAGGGAACTTACAACAGGCCGTTCAGACTCTACTCGGGCTCACCTCAAAGGTGGATGGACCGACGTACAGAGGGTTATATGAAGGCACATTTGAACACAAGAATCCGGTATCAAAATCATGACGCAATCGATTAACTCCGCCATATACACTCCTTCACATTCTAGCGTCCAAACAGCGGTAAATAGGGAAGTTCCAGTGAGCACGTTCTACCATGGTGATTGCCTATTCGTGATGAATCACGATATTCCCCCAGAGTCGGTTGATTTGATTTATCTCGATCCACCATTTTTCACCGGTAAGGTGCAGAGGGGAATGTGGGAGCCGGGTGCGATGGAGATTTCATTTGATGACTCTAAACGCTTCTGGGGAGAGAAGAGGGAGGCAATGCGATAGAGTGCCCCTAAATGGGTTCAAATGATCGCACTAGAGCGTCCAGAGTTTGCGTCGTATCTCTACTACATGATTGAGCGTCTCCGAGCCTGCCATAAGGTGCTCAAACGTACTGGTAGTTTGTACCTTCACTGTGACTACAGGGCGGCTCCTTATCTGCGGATGGCGTTGGACGAACAGAGTTTATTTGGAGCGGAAAACTTCCGGTCTGAGATTACATGGCAGCGCACGAATATCCACAATGACGCTAAGAATTGGTGTGCGGTTACCGACACGATTCTGTACTACGTGAAAGACAGCACTAGCGACTACACGTGGAATCCACAGCGGGGCGAACACACAGAAGAGTATCTTAGTAGCAAATATCGTTTCGATGATAACGATGGACGGGGACTATATCGTCTGGACAATATGACTAGCCCTAGTCCACGACCCCACATGATGTACGAGTGGCGAGGTCATGCATCCCCACCTAAAGGCTGGCGATATGAGCAGGCCACCATGAAGCGGCTCGACTCTGATGGGCGAATATGGTATCCAGATAGCCTTACTAAACGGCCTCAACTCAAGCGTTACTACCGAGATATCGAAAGACCTCTGAACACTAATATCTGGACTGATATCAACCCCATCAATAGCCAAGCCAAAGAGCGCGTCGGGTATCCAACCCAGAAGCCCAAAGAGTTGTTGAAAAGGATCATTCTAGCGTCGTCAAAAGAGGGGCAGGTCGTGCTTGACCCATTCTGTGGGTGTGGTACAGCCATATTTGCGGCTCAAGAGGCGAAGCGCGATTGGATTGGTATTGACATAAACAAGACCGCTTATGAGATGACTCGCGGGCGGCACACCCAACTACCACTTGGGATGCAAAGCTCTCTGGCTGAGGCAGGCTACATTCCACGCGATTTGGATGAGCTTGAGCAGATGAACGGACAGGCATTTGAAGCGTGGGTCAATGAGTTTTATAGAGCCGAGAAGCCTTTCCCCGACGCCGGAGTAGATGGAATAACTCCCGATGGAATCCCGATTCAAACAAAGACCTACGAAATTAGATATGACGTTATCGGGCAGCTTTTGACAGACGCTCGACACCATCGTGCTGTTCCACAGCCGTTACGAAAGATTCGCCTAGTGTCACGAACTGGGTTTGACGATTCTGCCCGCAGTCGTGCATTCGAGATCGAAACAGCCGAGGAGATTGAGGTCGAATTAGTTACACCCAAAGACATGCTCTCATTGTTGGGTTCTACACACTAGATACAGTACCGACTGTAGATAACCGGATACCCATGTTTTAGAATTGATCAGAGGCGCCGGAGATCGCAATAAAATATGTGGGCTTGCGCCGATATACATGACCCTTTGGGCATCGGGTGCTACTGACGGGATCTGGAATGGTTACCAACAGTGTCAGGCCGATGAGGCCAACACGTCGTTTGTATCGATAGCCGGTGCAGCTCTATACGGGTAGGGGAACTGAAGGGAATCGGTATAACACGCGATTATTCGTCTGTAGATTTGGGATAGGTAGAACTGCCGACCAATTCACCGGTCGCTTGGTAAAGTGCGCGTTCAACAATGTTCATCGCTCGGTCGGCAACTCTTTCAACGTTGTGGGCAACCCACATCAGATAAGTCGCACGTTCAGCATTGTCTGGGTCACTCTTCACAAGTTCCATTAAGTCGGCTTGGACCTTGGCGTACAGATCATCGACTTCATCATCGTCGTTTTCAAGATCGATGCTGGTTTTTCGAACAAAATCAGGCTTTCTACTGATGAAAGCTTCAAGCGATCGTTTGAGCATGCTGACGGCCATGTCGCCCATGCGTGGAATGTCGATCAGCTCTTTTAGTGGAGGTTGGCTACCCATTGTGATGCTGATCTTGGCAATACCTTCCGCATAGTCACCTATTCGCTCGAGTTCGCCCGCAATTTGTAGTGATGCGATGATGCGACGTAGATCACCTGCCATTGGAGCTTGGCGCCGGATCAGTTCAATGCAGTATCGCTCGATCTCTATCTCGGTGTTGTCGATGTGGTCGTCTTCTCTGATGACCTTTTCCGACCGATCAATGTCACGATACTTTAAAGCGTTAAGCGCGTCGAATATGGCCTTTTCTACGAGGCCACTCATCAGGATGAGTTCGGCTTCGAGCCTACCGAGTTCTCGATCGAATTCTTGCCGACCTGTTGAAATGTTGCTGTTCTGTTCGCTCATGATCGCTATAGTCTACCTCTGCCGATTGTTATCCAATACGACCGGTTACGTATGCTTCAGTTCGTTCGTCTTTAGGGTTGCCAAATACTTGGTCGTTAGTGCCGTATTCAATCATCCGACCAACTCGTTCTTCACCGGCCATCATGACTGCTGCGTAGTCGGAAATTCGAGTCGCCTGCTGCATGTTGTGGGTGACTATGATTATGGTTACTTCTTTCGAAAGCTCTTGAATCAACCGCTCAATAGCCTGAGTCGAGATTGGGTCGAGCGCAGATGCCGGTTCGTCCATTAGAACGATCTCCGGATTCACAGCGAGTGCTCTGGCTATGCAAATACGTTGTTGCTGACCGCCGGAAACACTCAAACCACTATCGTTGAGCCGATCTTTTACCTCGTCCCACACCGCTGCACGGCGTAATGAGGTTTCCACCACTTCGTCGAGATCATCGGTCATTCCGTTGATCCGAGGGCCAAATGCAACGTTTTCGTAGATGCTTTTTGGAAACGGGTTTGGCCGTTGGAAGACCATTCCTATTCGAAAACGAATTTCAGTTGGGTCGACATCGGGAGCGTACATGTTCTGGCCTGCGAAATTGACCGTCCCTGTGACCGATGCCGTCGGAATGAGGTCATTCATGCGGTTGAAGCAGCGTAGCAACGTGCTTTTTCCACAGCCTGATGGACCGATGAGGGAGACGACGCTATTCTTCGGGACTTGAAGCGACACGCCGCTAATGGCCGTTTGCGCGCCGTATGCAACTGTTAAGTTGTTCGATTCGAGCACAGGCTCGATGTCATCGAATGTCAGAATATTTTCGACTGATCCAGCCTGTGAAAGGAGATCGGTTTCAGGGAGGGCCATTGGTTACTCCACAAATGAGCCTTAATAGCAGTGTTCATCTTTCGATTTCAAATAGTAGTTGCGCAACGTTAACAGAATGAAAGAAATTTCGGGTGAGTTTGATATTGCCTAGTACGTCGTGGAATTAACTAGTAGCCTCTCCATGTGATCGAGCGTCAATTGTCACGGCAGCCGTCGCCCATCCAAATTTTGAACCTCGTATCCCGCGACCCGACTCAGGCGAGTAAAACTCGCGGAAGTCCGTGAAAGCCATTGCTTTTGAGCGTTCGGAAATGATATTTGCTACTTCCACGTATCCATTTGATCTGAATCCGCGAGCTAATAGCCAGTTCAGGTTCATGCAAACCGGACCTCTCCATATCATTGCTTCACTCTCTGCATCGTACGAACATTCTGATGCTGCAACACTCGGGATAGGAAATGACCGCTAGAAGTGCTCAGAGTTGGTCACGTATCGCTCCATGACACTGGCGACTCGGTCTTTTGGCGCATCTTGAAGAATAAGAGGGAATATCGCTCCAACGGATAGCGTTGTGTCTGGAACTTGATCTGCGCCGTGAAGATACGTGTAGTGCCCGCGATCTGAATCCCAGCAACTCTCATTGAGAGCCGCAGTCGTTTTTGCGGATTCAGCGTGTGCGGTACTTGCCGTCGAATCGTCACCGGCTGCTTGATGCAACCGAGCCAGTGAGTTCCACGCGTCCCCGTACACCGAATTCATGAACGGGTCGATGACCACGAATCTGTTTCGTTTGAGCAGGGTTCGATAGTCGAAGTTATGACCCCTAACGATGTTGTACCAATCTAACTTTCGGTTCACCCAAAGAATTCCTGTGCGGCTCGGGTTCGAAATGCCAAGGGCCCGATCGAACGAAGGATTATTGTCGGTTCCAGCTTCGTAGGGTGAAACGATGCCGATCAATCCAGAACTATCCGCATCCCGTTCTCGACTGAGCCAGTCGTAGAACGCCCGAACTTTAGGCAAGTGCGTATAGAGAAGGCTGAAATCCCCAGATTGCAACCAGAGTTCTTCAAGTGCATGTGCAAGAACAGGGGGTTGAATCATTCCAGAGTGACGCCGTCGCCACTCCCCGAAACGGCTCTGACCATAGATGGCACTTATAAATGCACCGCGCCTACCCCAGTACGTTAAGTGTCCGATGAATCCATCGTCCTGCTGTGGAACGAGTAGCGAGTTGAGCTCAGCCAGAGCCATAGCTGGCTCAAGCCGTGCAAGTGCGATGATGTGAAAGTAGGAATCCCAAAACCACTGCCAGTGATACCTACCGGGGGATGGGACTGAGTACTCATAGTCGAATTTATAGAAGGGGTCGTATCCGGTTCGTCGATTTTCGATCAATCTTGCCAGAGCCCTTTGCTCCAGGGTTCCTTCATCGTCCGGTTCTATTTTGGGGTGATCGTAGATGGTCACGAACCGAGTTTAGGCATTGGTGAGTTAGATGTCATGCCTATTCTCGCTGTCCGTTGCTAAACTTAACATTTACACCCCTAGAAATCCCCTCCCGATGACCACTCCTTCGTCTATCTCTCCTGAACCTGCAGCTGAAGACACTCAAAAAGTCCGAGCTATGCTCCCATCGATCCTAGAACTCTCTCGCGATAGGCTCGTTTCTATGGTGATCGAATTGGGTGAAAAGAAATTCAGGGCTGACCAGTTGTGGCGTTCGATTTACCACGACGCAGCGGTGAGCTTCGATGACATATCGACTCTTAGCAAGCCTTTCAGGCAGTCGCTGAACGAAAATTACACCATGTCAGCGCTGAGTCAGGCTATGTTTCTCACATCGGCTGACAACTCAACCAGCAAGGCCTTGTATAAACTCCGTGATGGCGAGTTGATCGAAACTGTGTTGATGCGATATGAAACTGACGGGCATCGTAGAAATCGTAAAACTGCGTGTATATCAACCCAGGCTGGCTGTGCTCTAGGTTGTACATTCTGCGCGACGGGTCAGCAGGGTTTCCGTCGCAATCTCACCGTGGGCGAGATCGTTGCACAAGTAGTTGAGATGCAACGAATTGCGTATGCAGAAGATGAAACTCAAGTGAGTGAGGGTAAACGAACCAAAGGTGAGCTTCAGGGTGTGACGAACGTGGTGTTTATGGGAATGGGCGAACCACTAGCGAATTACAAGAATGTGATTGCTGCAATACGTGTGCTCAACGACGGTCAGGGGCTAAATATCGGGGCGAGGCACATTACCGTCTCCACGGTGGGGCTCATTCCTCAAATATTAGAGTTGGCAAAGGAAGATTTACAGATCAATCTAGCGATTTCGCTCCATGCACCAGACAACGCCACACGTTCGCAGACGATGCCGATAAACCAGCGTTATCCAGTCGAGGATCTTATTCGAGCCTGTCACAAATATGCTGACGCAACGAAACGTCGAATTTTCTTCGAATACGTGTTGCTCAAAGAGCAAAACGACTCGGTCGAGCAAGCCCAGAAATTAGGTCGTTTGCTCAACGGTTTACACTGTCATGTAAATCTGATTCCAGTGAATCCGACCAAAGAAGGGCCCTTTGAGCGCACAGATCTTTTAGCTGCGAAAAACTTCCAGGGTGGTCTAAAGCAGTACGGAATTCCGTCGACCATCCGAATGGAAAAAGGTATCGACATTAACGCGGGCTGCGGTCAACTTCGTGAACGTGCCATCGATATTCTTGGTGCATAGTCGGCATCTTCTTTTCCCTAACATTCCAATTTATCTGTAGAATCCGCCTCATTCGGTAAGTACGAACTTGCCCATTGCTCTTTAGTGCTTAGAAAAACGAAGTGGAGTATCCGTATGGCTAATCGAGTTTGGCCCGAGGTATACAAGAAACTTGGAGTGCCTCCTATTATCAATGCCCAGAGCTGGGTAACCGCTCTCGGCGGTTCGATCATGCGCCCCGAGGTTTTACAGGCGATGGACGATGCGGCGCGAGTGTTCGTCGACGTGAAACAGCTGAATCTCGCTGCCGGTGAAATCGTAGCCCGTATTTGTGGAGCAGAGCGAGGACTGGTAACCGCTGGGTGTTCAGCGGCGCAGGTTCTTATGGTCGCTGCTTGTATGACCGGAAAAAGTGAAAAAAACGCCGAGCAACTGCCCGACACAACTGGAATGAAAAATGAAGTCATTCTGTTTAAAGGGCAACGAAATCGTTATGACAAAGCGTTTGTAACTGCCGGGGCTACACTAGTCGAATATGGTTCTGCTGACTCGGCAACTACAGCCGAACTTGAAGCTGAGATCAATGAGTACACTGCGTGTATCGCCTTCGTGGTGGCTGGTGCCATTCCGGCTGGCATTGGCCTCGAGGAGACGATTCGCGTTGCCCACGAGCATGGAATACCAGTCATCGTTGATGCCGCAGCAGAATTGCCACCACGATCAAATCTTTCCAAATTCCATAAGATGGGTGCCGACATGGTGGCGTTCAGCGGTGGTAAGGGGATCGCTGGGCCACAGTCGGCGGGCCTGCTAGCGGGTAAAGCAGATCTAATGGAAGCAGTCGTAATGAACTCGCTGAATCTCGATTCAGCAGTAGCTGCAATTGGTAGACCTATGAAGGTTTCGAAAGAGAACATCGTGGGAATGGTTACGGCTCTCCAACTATTCACCGATTCTGATGAAGCTGCCGAGCGTGAAGGCTGGGTATCAAAATCTCAGTTCGTTGCTGAGCGGCTGACTGGCATCTCTGGGTTGCGGGTTGAGATCGAAGACGAAAGCTCTAACCGACAGGGTACGATGCCAGTTCTGTACTTCGAAGATGACTACGACGGGCCTTCTGTTGCTGAAATCAAAAAGCAACTGGAGGGTGGCGATCCCGGAATCTTTGTAGGCGGTCGTGGTGATGAAATTAGTATCGTGATGGTCAATGTTCAAGACGGTGAGGAAATCATCATCACTGAGCGGTTGAATGAAATTCTTCGAAACTGATCGAACATTGACCTTAGTATGTAGTGTCCACTCATCTCCACTCGAACTTTATGCGTGAGGGGTTACCTGTAGACCCATGGTAATACTGGGTAACAGACAATTTCCCTAGAGGTGATGCACGATGATCCGCCTGGCGGTACTTTTCAGTGCCGTGCAGGCAATCGAAATACCACTCATGAACTCAACATGAGCACTGTCATCCACACCGTACTTCGTCTTTGCCTATGGACAGTAGGTGCTGTTAGTTACCGCGAATGCCCGATACCAGTAGGTAGTTTCCACGATGTTCTCATGGGGTTCTAACGACATAGTGGAACTTATCCGCCCGGCCAACACTCAAATAAAAACGAGTGGGCGATCCGAAAACTGCGAGGAAGTTCTCGCTGTGTTCGCATAGATCGAGCGGTATTAGTAAGGGGTAACGAATATGGTCCTGAAAGGATCCCGAGACCAAAAAGGTATCACGGGTCTTGAAACAGCGATCGTGCTTATTGCTTTCGTGGTCGTGGCTTCAGTGTTCGCATTCACGATTCTTTCCGCAGGTGTGTTCTCCTCAGAGGCGAATAAGCAAACAATCCATGCAGGATTAAAGGAGACTAGGACGCGTCTGCGTCAAGCTGGCTCTGCTTTTGCCTTCTCTGGATACGTTGGTAGCACACAGGCTGTTCACAAAATCGTATTTATTGCACAGAACTCTCTCGCAGGTGAACCTGTCGATCTGACCGCTCCTTATACGGCAGATGATTCGGGTACAGATCCGGACATCATCCATGGTGCAAGCACGGCGACTATCGTCTCGTATGCCGATGAAAATCAGCGACTCAGTGACATACCGTGGTCTGCCGTGTTCATCGGCAACAACAGCGGTGATTTATTGTTGGAAGATGGCGAAAAAGCCGAAGTGACCGTCTGGTTAATGGATCGGATAACCGCTGTTTCTGTCACTGATCCGAATTCAATCGCCTATATGGACGCCAGTTCGGCGAACGGTGGAGGCGTCAACGGGTTAGCCATAACCGATTCGCTCGTAGTGAAAAGTACGAGATTTGTCATCGAGATGACTCCTCAACAGGGCTCGCCACTAACCGTTCAACGTGCTATCCCTCCCGGACTACGTGCGGTGATGAACCTAAACTAACTTCGTTCACCCATCACCATGTATTTGCAGTGCCCGTGTTCGTCCCGGCCGGACAACATGGGGTGCAATGGCCAATGGCCCCCCCGTGAGCGTGAACGCTAAACCCCTCAGTATTTTCGCTGGCGGGGCGGGCTTGAAGTCCTACCAAAAAGAAATGGCACCCTCCAACCCGGCCGGAGGATGCCATTTCTTTTATTTGACTCTGGAGATACGGATTTCTTGGTCAGTGGGCTTGAACTGGAAGATCGTTTAGCAGGCCCGCTTCGTTCATCGAGTTCCACTGGTCTAAAAACGTCTTATTCCATTCGTCGGTCAGGTGGTGGTGCATCATGTCCCTGAAAACCGGCCAGAACACGATGATGCCGTCTGCTCCATCACTTAAAGCCGCTTCTGCGGTTTCAACTGATCTCACCAGTGCAGCAGTGATAAATGGGCTATCTCCCCAACCATCGAACATCTCCCGGCAATCTCGGATCAGCTTAGTTGGGTCGCCACCGACATCCTTGAACGGCTCGCAAAATGGAAGTACATGCGTGACGCCGGCTTGGGCAACGGCTGCTGCCTGCGGAAGTGAGAATACCGTTGTGCAGAACGTTGGAATACCAGCCTTCTTCAGTTCGGAAAAGGCTCCCAGCGCGTATGTAGTCGCCGGGATTTTCAGGATGATCTGATCGGACATTTTAGTGAATACTTCACCTACGTCGAGCAGTTCCTGAGTCGAGTGTCCGTCGATTTCGATAACCAATGGTTTATCGGTGATATCGAGGTAGCGGCGAGTGACTTCAGTGATTTGACCGTATTTTTTCACCATGTCATTGAGGACTACCGTGTTGGTCACAATTCCCGCCGCGCCGCGATCCAACCACTCCGAAAGGTCTTCAGGATCGCCAGCCAGCCATATCGCCGGGCCAGTCCCGGTCATTCGTGCGTTTTCAGCCGTGCCGAATAACGGTTCGGTTAGCTTCGCTGATGTTCCGTTTTTAGTTGCCACAGTGTTACTCCAGACTCAGTTCTAAGATTGCGGAAGTGTATCGCTTGAAGCCACGCCTGTGTTCGATGATCGTGTGTTGTTATGTGATGGGATAGAACTGCCAAGCTTGAAAAATGATCCTCCCATGAAGCCGTCCGAATTATCACGAAAGCATCCTGTCGATTGACTACTCGGTCATGAAAGTATCGTGAGAGACTGGATTTTACTTGCGTAAACACTTTGCATTCGCGAATTTCGACCCGTGAGAGAATGAGCCGATCATGAGCACGATTGAATTCAATATTCCATACGGTAGTGAGCAAGTGCAAGCTGTCCTGCCAGCGGGGACGTTGCTGGGCACACTAGACGTTACCGATACTCCTGGGCTATCGGATAGGAAGCAAGCGATCTTAGAAGCGATCCAAAATCCTATTGGCCTCGGCAAGAATATTTTTCAAATAGTCAGCCCTGGCGAAACTGTGGCAATCGTGGTTCCTGATTCTTTCCGCACAACCCGTATCGAACAGGTGCTTCCCGTGCTCATAGACGGCTTGATCGAAGCCGGAATTTCAGAGAGGGACATATCGTTTGTCTACGCCACCGGAACACATCGTGGTCCGACTCCTACCGAAGAGAAAAAAATCCTCGGGGGCGATATATACGAACGATTCAAAAATCAGACGTTTGCACATGATCCGCGTGATGAATCGAAACTCGTGTACGTTGGAACCACCAGCCGTGGAACAAAAGTGCATCTCAACAAAAGAGTTCATGAAGCCGACAGAATAATTGCCACGGGAGCAGTCGTACTGCACTACTTTGGTGGCTATGGAGGCGGTAGAAAATCGATCGTTCCGGGTGTGGCATCGATAACTTCGATCGCAAGCAATCACTCAATGAATCTTCATCCGACAGAAGATGAGATTGATCCGGCAGTACGGATCGGCGGACTGGAAGGTAATCCGGTTGCTGAAGACATGCTCGAAGCCGCTCAACTAAGCCACGTTGATTACATCGTGAACACGGTGCTCAACCGGAACAGTGATATAGCGGCTGTTTTTGCTGGCGAGCTCGAAGCGGCGCATCTTGAAGCAACAAAGCTGGCATATGAGCAGTTCGCGACCGACATCACCGAGCAAGCAGACATCGTAATCGCAGCGTCTCCGTCAACCCAGAATTTTGTTCAAACCCACAAGGCGTTGTTCAATGCTTATCAAGCGGTAAAACCCGACGGTCGAATTATTCTGTTAGCTCCCTGTCCAGAAGGGCTTGGAGGTGATCAGTTCGCCAAGTGGCTCAAACTCGGTAGCAGGGAAGCAATAATCGCCGGGCTCCGCAAAGAGAGTGAGATAAACGGGCAAACCGCTCTTTCGACCATTCAGAAGGCACCTATCACCTATATGGTGACTGAAATGACAGACGATGAAGTGTTGATGATGCGCGGGCGGTCGACTGAATCGTTAGAAGATGCCATTGCCAAGGCGTTCAAGGATCTAGCTGGCGATGGTCGCCGCTCTCCGACTGTCTATCTCATGCCCTCAGCAGCCTACACAGTTCCGTTCTTGCGGTGATTTATCCTACGAGCGAAGGCCTAAAGCCACAGTTTGACTGATGCCCTAAGCGGCCACTCAGTCAAATAGAGCATCGGCGAGTATTTCAACTACGTGGCGAGATTCCCGTCGCGTGTTGAAACCAATTTGCTCACGACATGAGATACCAGATGTTGCGATTTCAGCGTCTGAATTGGCTTCCCGTATCGCTGGAAACAGTCGATCCTCACCGGCTGCAGTTGCGACATCAATGTGATTTTTCTCGTATCCGAACGATCCCGCCATTCCGCAGCAACCAGCCGATATTTCACTAGCGTCGTACCCAGATGGTAAGTTCAACGCTGCCACCGATTTCGATGTGCCTGTGAGCGCTCGCTGGTGGCAATGCCCGAAGAACTTCACTTCTTTTTTCAGGTCGGACCATTTGATCTGTTGTCCATCATCCGTGGCCGTGTCGACGAGGAGTTCCTCAATGGTTACAACTGATGCGGCTACATCTTTGGCCTTGTAATCACCCCCCAGCAGATCTGGCCAATCGTCGGTAATTGCTGAAACACAACTGGCTTCGCAGCCAACGATCTTGATACCTTGCTCGGCGTACGGATGCAATAAATCGACGTTGTGACGGGCATTTTCGCCAGCTTGATCGAGCATGCCTTTTGAAATCATTGGTCGCCCGCAGCACTTACGATCTTTGAGGACAACAACTTCATACCCTAGGGCTTCGAGAACTCGAGTTGCAGAGATGCCAATACTTGGGTGGTTGAAGTTCATGAAAGTATCGTGAAATAAAACGATTTGACCGCGCGGGCTAGCTGTTTTTGACCTGTGACCATCGAACCACTTCTGGAAAGTGTTTCGAGCAACCTTTGGCATTGGTCGATTCCGGTCGAATCCAACCGTCTTCTCAAGAAGTAATCTAACCGGTGCTGAGCGACCAATTGTGTTGACAATTGGTGCGAGCGGAGCGGTTATCGAGTTCATCTTGTGAATATCGGCAACGAGTTTGGTACGAAGCGGCGCTCTGTTGGTTTTGTAGTACTGATACAGATATTCATACTTGATCTTCGCCATATCGACGTTCGATGGGCACTCTGATTTACAAGATTTGCACTCGAGGCACAGATCGAGAACGTCCAGAAGGTTCTTTGAACCTATGCTTTCGTGCGGCAGCGAACCTGAGAGAACTCCACGTAGGGCATTGGCACGACCACGAGTCGTGTGCTTCTCTTCTCGGGTTGCCATATAAGAGGGGCACATGGCACCCACATGCAATTTTCGACAGGCACCAACACCGTTACACATCTCGACTGCTGCGGCAAATCCACCTTCCTTTTTGAAATCGAGTCGAGTGGGAAATTCCGTCGTTCGGTATGTATCGCCAAACCGAAGATTTTCTTTGATGTCTGGAGTATCGAAAATTTTACCGGGGTTCATGATCCCTGTTGGATCAAACGCCTTTTTCACGTCTCTGAATGCTTGGGTAAGCTCCGATCCGAACAGTTTTTCAGTGAAGAAGCCCCGAACGATACCATCACCATGTTCACCGGAATAGGCTCCGTCGAATTCTTCAACCAGAGCTGCGATATCAGTCGCTATCGCCTCCATTTTTTCCATGCCATCACGAGTTTTGATATTGATCAAAGGGCGAATGTGAAGACATCCCACGCTAGCGTGACCGTAATATCCGGCTTCAGTGCCGTGACTTTTAACGATTTCATCGAACCTCGCGACGTATTCTGGGAGTTTCTCGGGCGATACCGCAGTATCCTCAACGAATGGAAGCGGCTTGGCGGGTCCGTCCACATTCATCAGTAAGCCAAGATTTGCACGTCTGAATTCGACAACTTCATTCTGTTCGGCAGCGGAATATAGCTTTGTCGTTGCGAATCCAAGTTTACGGCGAACGAGCTTATCGACCATTCGATCAAGTCGTGAGCGGACTTCCGCTTCTTCTTCACCACTGAATTCAACGACAAGAATGTCCGTAGGGTCACCTTGAAGGAATCCTATCGAACGAGAAAATCCCAGCGACCGACGTGCCTGCTTGATGATCATCTCGCCAACATGCTCGACCGCCGCAGGTGATTCTTCAAGAATAACGACCGTCGCTTCCATCGCCTCTATCAAGCCGCTGAAGTGAACGACGCCGAGAACTTTGTGTTTAGGGGTCTTGACGAGATTCAACTTTGCAGCCGTAACTGCGGCCAGTGTGCCCTCTGAACCGACCATCACTTGGGTTAGGTTGAGGGCCGAGGCATTTTGCGTTCGGTCGATGTTGTAACCACCGACGCGCCGGAGAATCTTAGGAAATTTGGCCTCTATCAAATTAGCGGCCTGTGCCGAAATATCTGTTACACCGCGATAAATATCGCCTTCGAGGCCTTCTTTTCGAAGCAAGCTACTGAGATCTGTTGCATCTCGCATTCCGAAATTAGCCTGCGAACCATCCGAAAGAATGACGTCCATTTCGAGCACATGATCGACAGTTTTGCCGTAGATGATCGAGTGGGAACCGCAAGAGTTGTTGCCCATGGCACCACCCACGTTTGCGCGGCTCGACGTGCTTGGGTCGGGAGTGAAGAACAGCCCTGACGATTTCAGCTGGCGATTTAACTCGTCGATAGTAATTCCGGGCTGAGTTTTAACCCAACTTTCTTCGCTATTGATATCGATCACATTGTGCATGTACTTGGAAAAATCGATTACAACGGAGTGGTTAACGGTTTGGCCTGAAAGCCCAGTTCCGCCACCACGTGGTAGAACTGAAACACCATTCTTCCCAGCAATTTCAATAACCGCTTGAACGTCAGCAGCGTCACGTGGAATTACGACTCCGACTGGTTCCATCTGATAGATGGAAGCATCAGTCGAGTACATCTGCTTTGTGACCGCATCGAACCGAACCTCGCCAGTCACCACGGCTTTTAAATCGGCTTCAAGGTCTCGTGTCGCGGTATTCAGTTTCCAGCCCTTAGTTGCTACCACAGTTACACACCTGAACCTGTGCTGGTAGATGAAGCGTGTGTACCTTCGTCTTCTTCGTTGTTTGGAAGAATCATGGACATAAGAACGCTGCCGCCCAGGATTCCGATAATGATGACAAGCGAAAGGTAGATGTCACCGAGTTCGCCAAACACGTGAAAATCGTGGAAGGCTTCTTCAACTATCATCTTCACACCGACGAATCCCAGAATCAGAGCAAGACCGTACTGCAGATATCTGAATAGCTTGACCATCCCCACTAACAGGAAGAACAGTGGGCGCATCCCCAGCACCGCCATTGCGTTTGACGACCAAACAATGAACGGATCGTCAGTAATCCCGAACACGGTCGGAATCGAATCGATCGCAAATACTACGTCTGTGGTTCCGAGCACCAATACCACTAGCAAGAACGGTGTTACCGCGCGGACACCGTTCATTTTGGTGAAAAATTTGGTTCCGTCGTATTCGGTGCTCACCGGCATGAATTTTCGGAACAATCTAACGGTGATGTTCTGACTTGGATCTACCTCTTGCTCGCCAGTAAACGCTAGTTTGTAGGCGGTGTAGATAAGGAATGCTCCGAGGATGAATAGGAACCATGAGAAAGCGGTTATGACCGCCACTCCGATCGCAATAAATACTGCCCGTGCGATCAGCGCACCGACTATTCCAAATAGAAGCCCTTTCGCTTGATAGTTCTTCGGAAGATTGAAGTAGCCAAATATGACGATGAACACGAACAAGTTATCGATACTTAGGGCGCGTTCCGCCACGTATCCGGTGACGTACTCAAGTCCCTGCTGGCTGTTGCCAGTTGTGTATACCCAAACTCCAACTACTCCTGCAACCAGCGTCCAGAATACCGTGAGCCAAGCGGCTTCTTTCATTCCAACTTCGTGACTTTTTCGAGTCAGGACAAGCAAGTCGAAGACCAATAGCAGTACGAGAGCAACGTTGAAAATCAGCCAGTGATTAAAGCTTTCGAGCAACAGAGATCAGTCTTTCTATGCATTCGGTGTACAGCAGAGCAACGAGCGCGCTTATCCGGAGACTAAGTTAGCACAGGCTATTTTGAGTCCATGGAACACCCGCGAAATAGGATATCGCTACACGCGATCCCCCATTTACGAAGTTTTACTGATCTTGTACACCTGTTGGCCACGAGGAGTCTTTACTTTTACCTCGTCACCGAGCTTGTGACCAAGAATTGCCGAACCGACGGGAGAGACGATTGAAATCTTGCTGGCAAGAGGGTTGGCTTCGTTAGGCTCAACAAGCTGGTATTTGAACGTCTTGTCGGTTTTTACTTCAGTCAGTTCGATTTTCGAACCAATACGAACTCGGCCGTCGTCCTGTGACTTGGAATCGATGATCACGGCCACTTTAAGCGTGGCTTCGAGTTCTCGAATCTTGCCGATTGTCATTCCCTGTGCTTCTCGGGCAGCTTCGAGTGGAGCATTTTCCCGAACATCACCATCGGCTGCAGCACGCTGAATGTCTTTAACAATTCGAACTCGCTCGTCTTGCAACGAAACAAGCTGCTTGGTCATTTCGTTGAAACCACTTTGGGTTAGGCTCACACTGCGGGTTGAGTTGACCATCGAAACGGCCTTTGAAGCACCATTCCGTGACTTACGGAGGCGAAGGTGCTGTGCAAGATTGACCTCGATGTGATCCTTTTTCTTTAGGAATGTGAGGAACAGCTTCACAGCACTGAGTCGTTCAGTGGCGTCACGAGTTGCGGTTTTCGCACCGAATATTTCGTTGTATTCACCAATTTCAGACGGAATGATCGAGTCGATCAAACGGTCAGGGCCTATCCAACGCACAAATTTGGCAATTTCAGGCTGCGCTGCCCTCTTTGTATCTTTGGGCATCTGGCGGACATATGTCTGAAATGCTCCATTGAGCGAAAGAATCGCTTGCTCTTCCTGTATAGTTTCCGGTGCTTCAGACGTAGTTGCCATGTTTTGCCTATTTCTGTGGGATCGAGACTGAGTCTGTTTCCCACCTCTGGTTTCAGGAGAACAATGCGTTAATGATAGTTACGCAGATTTGACTCCGCAAATAATTCACTTCAATTTCGTTTGACACTCCACTGTCTCGAACTTAAAATCAATCTTTACCCACTTGCAATTCATTCGGGTTAATTCGCTTTAGGGGCCTTAAGTTCCTGAATACTGAGCCTGAAAGCTTCCTCCTTCAATATGCCAAAGCGTACCTATCAACCCAAATCCCGTCGACGTCAGCGCGTCCACGGCTTCCGATCACGCATGAGTTCCAAAGGTGGCCGTGCGGTTCTCGCACGTCGTCGAGGCAAGGGCAGGCTGCGACTAACCGTCGATTAAGTCGCGTTCAGTGTCTTTACCCACTAAACAACGAATTAGGCGACCGGCGGAGTTCCGCTTGGTTTTAGCGCGTGGTCGCCGATCTTCGAATGCGTTTACAAATGTCGTTGCGATGCCGAACGATCTTCCCTATTTACGAGTTGGTCTCGCTGTAAGCAAGCGTGTGGGCAACGCCGTCACAAGAAACCTCGTGAAGCGACGTATTCGTAGTGCATTCGCCAGTGTTGATGTATCCGATGGATGGGATGTAGTAGTTACTGCGAAGCCTGAATCTTCCGAGAGTTCATACTCAGATCTCGACCGAGCGCTCAAAAAATCGATCGAACGAGTAGGTGTTAGGGTGAATCACTTCGGCACGGTGAAATCTCAGGTGGTTGTGTAATGCGATACGCACTTCTACTATTTATCAAGTTTTACAAGTTGGCGATTTCGCCTTACTGGCCTGGCCAGTGCCGGTACGACCCAACGTGTTCGGTTTTCGCAGCCGATGCCATTCAAGCGCACGGAGCTGTTAAAGGGTCATGGCTGGCAGCGAAAAGGATTGGTCGGTGTCATCCCGGTCGACCAAGGGGTTACGATCCCGTTCCGCAAAAGCATCTATTGAAATAACGAAACCATTCTGGGCAGGGCTGCTAAATTGCATACCTCGCTCCGTTCAGCACCTCCCGGAGGCATAAAACGCCACCGTTAATAACTGGCATGATCCGCAACATTGAATCTGGATCAATGCCAAAACAACGAAACCGCAGCAACCGGAAACGGTTGCCTCTCTTGTTCGCCCTCATCCTTGTGATGATCGCGTCTATTGCATGTGTTAACGACCTCACGCCCGCGGGTGGTTGGTCGGGGCCTGTCGCTGAAGGCGAGAGTCTGTTTATCGGTAACGGTGACGGGAATCTAGTCCGATTCGATCCTCAATCTGGAAATCTCGACAACAACTGGCGCTACCCCAGCGGTGACGGTCTTGGAGCCATGTACAGCAACTCCGTTGTAATCGGCGAGAACATCTACGGCATTGGCTATACCTGTCGTGGCGATAATTGCGACGGCGAAATCTTTGGATTGAACCTTGCAAGTGGGTCTCCAATTTGGGGACAAAATGGCCTCAAATTGAAAACCAAGCTAGTCGGTGAAATTGGCGTTTCCGGTGACACGATATTTGTCGGAACTAGTTTGATTCATGATGAGGAAGACGGTGCAGAGGGTTACCTCTACGCTATCGACTCATCGCCAACTACTTCGTCTATCGTAAAGTGGCGGATTCCTTTGGACGGTAACTCCTTCAGTGGCGTTACAGTGGACGGCTCGACCGCATTCATCGCTACGATGGCTGGAACGTTGTACGCGATTGATATTTCCGAAGCGGATTTTGCCGACCCAGAATCTCGTATCAAGTGGACGTTTAAGGCCGACGGTGCGATTGCTGGATCCGTCCTTGCTAAAGATGGAAATCTTTACTTTGGTGATCTGGCCAGTAATGCCTACAAATTGGATTCATCCTCTCGATCGGGCGATTCGGTATCTTCCGGAATGAACACTGCGAGAGGCGAATGGAAGTTCGATGCCGGTGCCTGGATTTGGGCAAAACCGATCGTTGAAAACGGCATTGTGTATGTGTCCACCCTCGGGGGCTCGATATTTGCGCTCGAAGATTCCAACGGAGTCGAAAAATGGGCGACATCAATTGAAGGCCAGATCGTATCTTCGCCGACATTGTTCGACCGAAAGCGCGGTGACACCCGTGAACGAGCACTGGCTGTACCTTCCGGAGAGCAAAATGTCTGGGTAATCTCGGTTATCGATGGTCGAGAACTTGGGGTGTTCGTCACCGACAATCCCGTCAAATCGACCCCGTTGGTGTACAACGAAAATCTTTACGTACACAGCTTAAATGGTGATCTTAAGTGGTACTCAGTTGACGATACAACCCAAAGAGGCTGCGTCGATTTGAAAGGCGGTGGACGATGCGACTAATCGTTCTCGCCCCCCACAGTATTTCTAACAGGGAGGCCATCTAATGGAAATTTTTGGCATTCTTTGGCAAGAAGTAATCATGCGACCGATGATCAACAGCCTTGCGTTGTTGTATCAGTTGTTGTTTTCGAACTTCGGACTCAGCATCATCGTCTTTACAGTTCTCATACGTTTGGCAATGATCCCTCTGACCGTTCGGCAGACTCGCCAGATGAAGAAAATGCAGGGCATTCAGCCTAAACTGAAGGCGATTCAGGAGAAGTACAAGGGCAAAGCGGGCGATGCTCGCCGTCAAATGTCTTCGGAAACGATGGGGCTTTACAAGCAAGCCGGAGTTAGCCCCGTCGGCTGTCTCGGACCGATGATTATCCAGATGCCAATCTGGATTGGTTTCTATCGGGCAATTCTGCGAACCATGCCATCTACACCAGAAGGCACGGCAAATCTTTCAGATCTGTTCTACAGCTGGAACCCGGCCATCGCTTCAGTGCCATTTGATAGCCATTTCATTGGTCTGTCCCTCGTTGATCTAGTATCTGCCGCAGCGATGCCGTTTAATTACGCATTGCCAGTGCTGGTTGGTGCGTCGATGTTCCTCCAGCAGAAGATGACTACGAACCCAACCTCAGACCCACGACAAAAACAGACCAACCAGATGATGCTTTGGATGATGCCGATTATGTTCGGTGCGTTCACATGGCAGTTCCCAGCTGGTTTGGCTGTTTACATCCTGTTCTCAAACTCCATCGGCGTAGCAATTCAGTACTTCGTCGGTGGCAAACAACCAATCGAACTATTCGGAAAATCGTTCCTCGGAACCGATGCGAGCAGAGCAGAACGAGCGACACAGCTTGCTGCCGAAGCCGCTGGTAAGAGTGCATCGATAGCCGATTCGGAGGAATCAGAAAAAGATGGCCAGAGCACGGAAGTTCTCGGGAAAAACAGTGGACGAAGCGACCGGAATCGCACTCACCGCACTGG